>NZ_VMMR01000054.1:0-36414 GCF_013277285.1 Streptococcus sp. 339
ATTGCGCAGGAATAAAGACCAATTCTTGTCCTTGAAGGGTTGCTCCAATCTCTTTTAGATCTCCCTGACAGTCAGGGCAAATACAGTCCTCTAAGCGATGATGAACTTCTTCTGAATCAAATTGGGCAAGATGGAGCTTGACGTTTCCCTTTAGCTTTCTTACGTTTGTAGGTGATTTCCTCTGTTTCAACTGGGAACATCTCCATCTTCATCAGATGAAACTTCCTCCTCAAAAAGGCTGACTTGTCCATATGGACAAACACTTTTCTCAGAGGATTTTCCATAGAGCTTTTGCGTTAGATAAGCCACTTGTTCACGCAGAAGGGTAAGTTCATTGGTGAGACTATCAATTGTAGCACTCTGTTGTTGAATGATTTTTAATAAGTCTTTCATCATCTTCCCTCTCTGTTTTCTAACTTTATTATACTAAAAAGAAAGTCCTCATTTCAATAGAAATCACGACTTTCTGATGAATTTATTTTTGGAGTGATAGAAAAGCCCTTCATCAGCCAGTCTACTTGTTCAGGTGTGAGAGCTTTGGTACTTGGCCAAGTCAACTTACCGTTCTCAAAGCGTTTATATAGTAGCCAAAATCCTTGACCATCCCAGTAAAGGGCTTTAAAGCGGTCTTTACGTCCACCACAAAAGAGAAAGACTTGACCTGAGAAAGGATCCAATTCAAAGTGGGTTTTAACGAGATAAGCCAGTGAATCAATTCCCTGCCTCATATCCGTTTTCCCACAAACAAGGTGAACTTGACCTAAATCGTTTAGTTGAATCATCATAGTACACTACCTTTCCTCCGATAACTATTTTTATTTAGTATACCGGAAGTTGGGGAATTAGGATAGATACGATACCTTGTTATGACGCACTGACTTTAGAATAGTACGTTATAGATGTTAAAATATTTCTAGAAATTAATTTGACTTTCCTAATCGATTTGTTCACATCTTGTTTTAATCTACTATATATAGGGTACCTGAAAGGCTATCATCGGACAAAATAAAGAAGGCATGATATAATATAAAGTAGATTTCTATGTCATAAAACAAGAAGTGTTTGGACATCATCCATTTGAAAACTCTATGTGTTCAAACGATAGTAAAATAAAATAGGGTATCTAAATCCTCGCTATGAAAGGAAAAACTCAATGGCTACTATTCAATGGTTTCCTGGTCACATGTCTAAAGCGCGTCGGCAGGTGCAGGAAAATCTAAAATTTGTTGATTTTGTAACGATTTTGGTGGATGCACGCTTACCTCTATCTAGTCAAAATCCTATGTTGACCAAGATTGTTGGTGATAAACCGAAACTCCTGATTTTAAACAAGGCGGACTTGGCCGATCCAGTAATGACCAAAGAATGGCGTCAGTATTTTGAATCACAGGGAATCCAGACGCTGACTATCAATTCCAAAGAGCAAGTGACTGTAAAAGTTGTAACAGATGCGGCCAAAAAGCTCATGGCCGATAAGATTGCTCGTCAGAAAGGACGTGGTATTCAGATTGAAACCTTGCGTACCATGATTATTGGGATTCCAAATGCTGGTAAATCAACTCTGATGAATCGTTTGGCTGGTAAGAAAATTGCTGTTGTTGGAAACAAGCCAGGGATTACCAAGGGGCAACAATGGCTCAAAACCAATAAAGACCTGGAAATCTTGGATACACCGGGGATTCTCTGGCCTAAGTTTGAGGATGAAACTGTTGCACTGAAACTGGCCTTGACTGGAGCTATCAAAGACCAGTTGCTTCCTATGGATGAGGTAACTATTTTTGGCCTCAATTATTTCAAAGAACATTATCCAGAAAAGTTGGCTGAACGCTTCAAACAAATGAAAATTGAAGAGGAAGCGCCTGTGATTATTATGGATATGACCCGTGCCCTCGGTTTCCGTGATGACTATGACCGTTTTTACAGTCTCTTCGTGAAGGAAGTCCGTGATGGCAAACTCGGTAACTATACCTTAGATACATTGAAAGACCTCTATGGCGACGATTAAAGAAATAAAAGAACTTCTTGCAACGGTCAAGGACTTAGATAACCCTCTTTTTTTACAACTCGAACAGGATAGTCGCTCTGGAGTTCAAAAGGAAATCAGCAAGCGTAAAAAAGCCATTCAGGCTGAATTGGATGAGGATTTTCGTTTGGAATCCATGCTTTCCTATGAAAAAGAACTTTACAAGCAAGGATTGACCTTGATAGCAGGTATTGATGAGGTTGGTCGTGGTCCTCTTGCTGGTCCTGTAGTCGCTGCAGCTGTTATTTTACCTAAAAATTGTAAGATTAGAGGCCTCAATGACAGCAAGAAAATTCCTAAAAAGAAACATCTGGAGATTTTCCAAGCCGTTCAAAACCAAGCCTTGTCGATTGGAATTGGTATCATAGATAATCAGGTCATCGACCAAATCAATATCTATGAAGCAACCAAACTAGCTATGGAAGAAGCAATCTCCCAGCTCAGTCCTCAACCTGATCACCTCCTGATAGATGCCATGAAACTGGAATTGCCCATTTCACAAACTGCCATCATCAAAGGTGATGCTAATTCCCTCTCTATCGCAGCAGCTTCTATAGTAGCCAAGGTGACCCGTGATGAATTGATGAAGGAATACGATCAGCGGTTTCCTGGCTATGATTTCGCTACTAATGCAGGATATGGAACAGCTAAACACCTAGAAGGACTCGAAAAACTAGGAGTTACCCCAATTCACCGAACCAGCTTTGAACCTGTTAAATCACTGGTTTTAGGTAAAAAAGAAAGTTAATTGAAAGGAAATACCATGGAGGAACAGTCGGAAATAGTCCGTTCTAAGAAAGAATTCGCCTTTGCATCCAGCACTATCCTATCCCAAGTTGGTCGAGGAATCATTGTCGGCCTCGTCGTTGGAATTATCGTCGGATCCTTTCGTTTCTTAATTGAAAAGGGCTTCCACCTGATACAAGGACTTTATCAAGATCAAGGGCACCTAGTGCGCAATCTTTTTGTACTGGTTTTGTTTTATATACTCATCTGTTGGCTCAGTGCTAAATTAACTCGATCAGAAAAAGATATCAAAGGCTCAGGAATTCCGCAAGTCGAAGCCGAACTGAAAGGCCTCATGTCCCTCAACTGGTGGGGCGTTCTTTGGAAAAAATATGTGCTAGGAATGCTTGCTATTGCCAGCGGCCTTATGCTGGGGCGTGAAGGGCCAAGTATCCAACTGGGAGCAGTTGGTGGTAAAGGAATTGCCAAGTGGCTCAAATCCAGTCCAGTAGAGGAACGTTCCTTAATTGCCAGTGGAGCTGCAGCAGGTTTAGCCGCAGCCTTTAATGCACCAATAGCAGGCCTCCTCTTTGTAGTAGAAGAAGTTTATCACCATTTTTCGCGCTTTTTCTGGGTTTCTACACTAGCAGCCAGCATCGTAGCAAACTTTGTGTCTCTGCTCATGTTCGGTTTGACACCAGTATTGGATATGCCAGATAACATTCCTCTCATGACCCTAGATCAATACTGGATTTATCTTGTGATGGGAATTTTCCTTGGATTTTCCGGTTTTCTCTATGAAAAAGCTGTGCTCGATGTCGGTAGACTTTATGATTGGATTGGTCAAAAAATCCATTTGGATAGAGCTCATTATCCAATTCTGGCCTTCATTCTCATCATACCAGTCGGAATTTTTTTACCCCACGTCCTTGGTGGTGGAAATCAGCTTGTTCTTTCCTTAACTGAGCAAGATTTTAGTTTTCAAGTTCTATTAGCTTACTTTTTAATTCGCTTTATCTGGAGCATGATTAGTTATGGAAGTGGTCTTCCAGGAGGAATTTTCCTACCAATTCTGGCTCTCGGTTCCTTACTTGGTGCCCTAGTTGGTGTTATCTGTGTCAATCTTGGACTTGTCAGTCAAGAGCAATTCCCTATATTTGTCATTCTAGGAATGAGTGGCTATTTTGGAGCAATATCAAAAGCTCCCTTAACTGCCATGATCCTCGTAACTGAGATGGTAGGAGATATTCGCAACCTCATGCCACTTGGTCTTGTCACTCTTGTTTCTTATATTATCATGGATTTGCTCAAGGGTACACCAGTCTATGAAGCCATGCTGGAAAAAATGCTTCCAGAAGAAGTATCCAGTGAAGGAGAAGTTACCCTTATCGAAATACCAGTTTCTGATAAGATTGCTGGGAAACAAGTACACGAACTCAACTTACCACACAACGTCCTCATCACTACCCAAGTCCATAATGGAAAGAGCCAAACAGTTAACGGCTCAACCAGAATGTATCTGGGTAATATGATTCACCTGGTTATTCCAAAAAGTGAAATTGGAAAAGTCAAAGATTTGTTGTTGTAGAGTTTGTTTACATAATATAAATTATGTAAACAGCTGACCTGATTTATTTAGAAAACCGATTCTCAGCAATGAGATCGGTTATTTTTTACTGATGAGGAATTTTACATATAAATAATTGAGCTTTGGTAAAAATAAGACTATAATTAAGTTAGAAATGATAAAGCATAAAGCTAGAAAGGAGTTTACTGTATCAAATCTGTACAGTAAGATTAAAATCATGAAAAAGAAAACAATAGCAATTATACAGTGCATTTTGTATCTCATAGCTCCCTTATATAGCTCTTCAGTTATGTAGTATTAACAGAACTTTAGTGGGTGAGATTTTTTTATTTTCCTTATTCTGTTAACTATTTCATTCTGGTTTAGTATTTGGAAGCTAGAAAAAGCACTAGCTAATGATTCACAATGAAACTCCAAAGACTTAGATCCGTATTACACAGGTCTAAGTTTTTTTAAAAAGCTCTATAACATCTTTCCGAAAAACTATAATTTTCTTGAAAAATAAATAAGTCCATGCTATACTACTAATAGACTTATTTATGGAGAAAATACATGAAACGTGAGATTTTACTGGAACGAATCGACAAACTAAAACAAATCATGCCCTGGTATATTCTTGAATACTACCAATCTAAGCTTGCTGTTCCTTACAGTTTTACAACCTTGTACGAATACCTCAAGGAATACGATCGATTTTTCAGCTGGGTTTTAGAGTCTGGTATTTCAAACGCTGATAAAATGTCCGATATTCCTTTATCAGTTTTGGAAAATATGTCTAAGAAAGACATGGAATCCTTTATCCTTTATCTACGTGAACGTCCCTTGCTGAATGCTAATACAACCAAACAAGGTGTTTCTCAGACAACCATCAATCGGACTTTGTCAGCACTTTCTAGTCTTTACAAGTATCTGACCGAGGAGGTTGAAAACGACCAGGGCGAACCTTATTTCTATCGTAATGTAATGAAGAAAGTTTCAACAAAGAAAAAGAAAGAGACCCTTGCTGCCAGAGCTGAAAACATCAAGCAAAAACTCTTTTTAGGTGATGAAACAGAAGGTTTTCTAACTTATATTGACCAAGAGTACCCACAACAGCTTTCAAATCGAGCTCTCTCATCATTCAACAAAAATAAAGAACGAGATTTAGCCATTATTGCCCTTCTCTTGGCATCGGGTGTTCGCTTATCTGAAGCTGTTAATCTGGATCTAAGAGATCTCAATCTAAAAATGATGGTGATCGATGTCACTCGAAAAGGGGGCAAACGTGACTCGGTCAATGTCGCTGCTTTTGCTAAGCCTTATTTAGAGAATTATCTGGCCATTCGAAATCAACGCTATAAGACGGAAAAAATAGATACAGCCCTTTTTTTGACTCTCTACAGAGGAGTTCCTAATCGTATCGATGCTTCCAGCGTTGAAAAAATGGTTGCTAAATACTCAGAGGATTTTAAAGTGCGTGTAACACCCCATAAATTACGACATACCTTAGCAACTAGGCTCTATGATGCTACTAAATCGCAAGTTTTGGTCAGCCACCAACTAGGACATGCCAGCACACAAGTCACTGACCTCTATACCCATATCGTCAATGATGAACAAAAAAATGCCTTGGATAGTTTATGATTTTACATAATATAACTTATGTAAAATATTTATCAAAAAAAGAAGCTGCTAAAATAAGCAACTTCTTTTTCTTTATATCTGATACCAGTAAAGTAGCGTGGAATATCAATTGTTTCTATATTTTTGAAGTTCTCGTCTACCTACTACTAATTAAAATAATGCAGATAAGGAAGGATATTTTTGCTTGTAGGAATTCTAAAAATCAAGCTTTTCTGGATTCAATTCTCTTCATAATCACAGTTAAACGCCAACGGTAGAGCGCCCCACTCACGATTAGACTAATAATCAAACCAATCCAGTAAGAATAAGCTCCAAAATCTGTTAGGGAATCAAATACCATAGCTACTGGGAGTGTCACCCCCCAGTAACCAACCAAACCAAGGTAAAAAGGAATAACTGTATCCTTATAGCCCCGTAAAATTCCCTGGAGCGGTGCCGCAAAAGTATCTGCTAACTGGAAGAAAAGGCTATAAGTCAAAAAACGCGCTGTCAAATCAATAAATTCTGGATCGTTACCATAAAGACTGGCCACATTTCCCCTAAAAATGTAAAGGAAGGTTAAGGTGAAGGCCGCAAAAATGAGGGCAGTCCATCTTCCTAGACCAATATAGGTTTTCGCATCATCAAATCGCTTGGCTCCCACTTCATAGGAAACGACAATAGCCATAGCAGATGAGATACTCATAGGAAAGGCGTACATGAGACTTGAAAAGTTCATGGCTGACTGGTGGCTAGCGATAATCAAGGACGAGAACTTAGCCATAATCAAGCCAACCACGGAAAAGATAGCTACTTCCGCGAAGACAGTCCCCCCAATAGGCAGACCTAAACGAACTCCTTCCTTGATTTTATCCATATTAAGCGGAATACGTTTCTCAAGGTGTAAGGCTTTGAGCTTCTCCTGTTTAAATAAAACCAGAACAGAAATTCCAAGCAAGACCCAGTAGGCCAAGGATGTTCCTAAACCAGCACCAGCACCTCCCAGCTCTGGAACTCCAAAGGCCCCGTAAATCAAGAGATAGTTAAATCCACTATTCAAGGGAAGTAACAAAAGCATGAGATACATGGACAGTTTGGTCAGCCCTAGTGAATCCAGCAAGGAACGAATGACACTAAAAAGCAATAAGGGGATAATTCCGATAGATAAAAACCAGAGATAGCGAACCGCTACTGTCGCCACCGGCGCTTCTAGTCCGATATGATTTAAAACGGGTGGTGCCAGAAAAACTACCAGTCCCAGCAAGACCACAGATAGCCCCAGGGCCAAATAGATGAACTGGTAAAAATCTGACGCAACTTCTTCCTTTTTGCCTCGACCAAGGTGGTGACCAATGATGGGCACCAGGGCTGATACAATCCCTGTCAGGAAGGTAAAGAAAGGATTCCAGATACTGGTTGCCATAGACACACCAGCCAAGTCCATAGTATTGTATTGACCTGTCATTGCAGTGTCAACAAAAGAGGCAGAATAATTGGCAAATTGGTAGATCAGGATTGGGAAAAATATCTTTAAAAATAATACTAACTTCTCTCGTAAACACTTTGTCTTATACATACTTCTCTTTCTATTCTGATTTATCTAAACCAAAGAGTTTCAGACCATAGTTTTTCAAACTTAGCGGAGGTTTATTAGATTTTGAAGTAGTATGCCAACACGCACATGTACGACAATAATAGCTTCTAACTAAACCTCCGTTATCATATTGAACCGCATGGTCAGCTTTTTCTTTAGTTTCATATTGAATTTTGGAACGATTAGCTGCGGGACAGTAAATTCCACTATTAGATTTTGCTTTTCTCTCCCTACGTTTTCGAAAATAATTCATATTCCAACTCCTATCAAGCTTGATAGACGATTTGTCCCTTACAGATGGTATATTTGACCTGCCCTTTTAAGGTTTCACCGATAAAGGGTGAATTAGTCGCTTTCGAAGCAAAATGGGAGTCCACAAGACGAACAGCCTTGTCATCAAAAATAGTGATATCCGCCGGACCATTCTCAGCCAAGTAACCTGCTTCAAAGTTGTAAAGCTTGGCTGGGTTGTATGTCATTTTTTCAAGTAATTCCATCAAGCTTAACTCACCAGCTTCTACCAAAAAGGTCAAGCCGAGAGATAGGGATGTTTCCAAACCTGTCATACCAGATGGCGCTTTGGTAATATCCTCAACATTTTTTTCATCCGCATGGTGAGGCGCATGGTCAGTCGCGATAACTGTGATAACACCTGACTTGAGACCTTCAATCACGGCACGACGATCTGATTCCAAACGAAGCGGCGGATTCATCTTAGCATTGCTACCTTGTGTCAAAAGAAGTGCTTCGGTTTTAGAAAAATGCTGCGGCGCTACTTCTGCTGTTACTTGCGCACCTAGCCCTTGAGCAAACTCAACTACTTTGACACTTTCTTCCTTAGACAAATGCTGAATATGGACATGAGCCTTAGTTGCATAGGCAATCATGACATCACGCGCCATCATAGCATACTCAGCAACCCCAGTCGCACCACAGATATGGAAATGTTCTTTAGCGATATTTTCATTAAAGCCAAGGACACCGTTCAATCCTGGATCTTCCTCATGGAGACTAATAAAGGTATTAAGCTTTTTGGCTTCCTCCATGGCTTCCTTGACAACCTTACTGCTTTCAAGTGGAATGCCATCATCTGAAAATCCAACTGCTCCAGCTTCTAAAAGTGCCTGAAAGTCAGTCAAATCTTGGCCATTAAAATTCTTGGTAATGGTCGCAACCGTCTTAACATTGATTTTTTCCTTGGCAGCAGATTGAAGAACTTCTTGCAAAGTCTCCACGTCTGAAATGGTTGGACTGGTATTAGCCATCATGACGACAGTAGTAAAACCACCTGCAGCGGCTGCTAGGGCACCAGTATGAATGTCTTCTTTATGGGTTTGACCAGGTTCACGGAAATGAACATGGATATCAACCAAGCCAGGAGCAACTACAAGACCACTAGCATCAATTATCTCTGCTCCTTCTTCTTCAATCTCAGGCGCAATTTTGATAATTTTCCCATCTTGAACTAAGACATCACACACTTGATCCAAGCCAGACTTGGGATCCATTACACGACCGTTTTTGATTAGTAGCATCTGCTTTCTCCTCGTAATATATAATCATGGGGATATTTCAATCCCAAGTTTTATTCGTTATCACTTGACTATTGCAAGGTTTTCTAGAACAATAGAGTCATGGAATGGACTCATGGTTGTTTCTTTTTCTCCTTGTTGCTTGGACTTCATTAAAAAGTCTGTTACCCAAGCCTTGTTCAAACTTCCAACACACTAGCTGTTTCCACAGCTTGACTTCTGCATCTAGTAGGATGCAGGCGGCTCTGTCAGGCTGTGATAAGGATTCTCTTATGCGAGGATGTTGGAACAAGGTGTTTCTGGGAAACCTTACAGTAGTCAAGAAAACTTCCAAATCTAATGGAAAGGAGACCTTCCTTAATGACATGTTTTGTCGGTTTAGACGTCAGCTCTACCAAATTAGATGTGTGTATCATGTTGAATGATACTAGCACCCCTGTCACTGCTTCCCTCTCTAATGACCTTTCTGGGGCAACAGAGATTAAAAATCATATCCTTGATTTGAATCATACCTATCACTTCGAAAGGATTGTCATTGGCATGGAAGCAACCAGTCTCTACAGTTTCCACCCTGCTATGTTCTTCCATGAAGATAGTCAGTTGAAAGAACTACATGTTGAGATTATGGTCGAACAACCTAATAAAATCAAGAAGTATCGGGAAGCTTTCGAAGAAAACAAAAACGATACCATTGATGCTTTCTACATTGCGGATTATTTCCGTATTGAGCGATTTTCACCTTCTTTCTTAAAAGAAGAGAAATACATGGCTCTCCAACATCTCACAAGAACCAGACTCCAAATCATCGAGCAATTAACCAGAACCAAACAGCACTTCATTGAAAATATCTACTACAAGTGCAATACCTTGGCTTATCAATTCAAGAAAGAAGAACTCTCTACTAACCTATGGAGTTCAACGATGATGACCTTGATGACAGATGAGATGACCTTAGACGAACTTGCTAACATGCCTCTTCAAGAATTAGCTGATTGGCTCCAACAAATGGGTAAAGGGCATTTTAAGGACTCTGAGAAGCTTGCTCAAACCATTCAAGCCGCTATCAGAGGTTCTTATCGCCTCTCTAAACTCCAACAAAATTCAGTCAATGTCATTCTCGGACTTCTGGCTCGGGAAATTCGAAACCTGGAAAAAATGATCAAGGAAATTGATAAGGCCATTGAAGATATGGTGGAAACCATTCCTGAATATCAATGCCTGACCTCCATACCTGGGGTCGGTAAGGTCTACGCTGCTGGTATCATTGCCGAAATTGGACAAATCGAACGCTTTAAAGACCATCCCCAGGTCGCAAAATTTGCTGGTCTGAATTGGAGAGAAAAGTAATCTGGTAACTCAAACTCACAACATACTTCGCTTGTGAATAGGGGCAATCGTTATCTGCGCTACTACCTGGTTGAAGCCGCCAACTCGGTAAGGCGCTATGATGACGAATACAAGGATTTCTATAAGAAGAAATACCATGAAGTACCTAAACACCAACACAAACGAGCCATCGTACTAACCGCTAGAAAATTTGTGCGTCTGGTGGATGTGCTACTACGCAACCATCAACTCTATACGCCACCAAGGAGGCTTATGGAAGATAAGTAAGTTATATCTGCACCTCTCCTTAAAAATCTACTGAAAACAGTTTGAAAACATCGTTTTCAGTAGGGCTTCTTTAGTGCACCCTTTTTTTGAAATAGTTTTCAAACTTTGAGCGGGGGGGCGCTTGACATTTTACCACTAGACTTTATTCATAGAAATCAACTTGGGTATCCAACAATTTATCCCCATCATAAACAAACTTGGCTGAAAAGAAGGGTTTATCCTCTAAAAGCCACCCAACAAAGGTATGGTCACCTTCCCAAGTCGGCTTACTCAAAACCTCGTCATAGGGAACCCATTCTAGCGTCCCCTCATTGCAGTCAATCAAGTCCCCCTCAAACTCCGTCACCTTAAAAACATAGGTGTACCAGTCTAAATCTGGCGTAAATTCAGGAAAAGTGATGACACCTTTTAGAACTGGCTTGGCTTTGAGCCCTGTTTCTTCGAGGATTTCACGCGCCGCGCACTCCTGAGGGGTCTCTCCTCGCTCTAGCTTACCACCCACACCAATCCATTTCCCTTCATGGACATCATTGGGTTTCTTATTGCGGTGGAGCATAAGCAGTTCTTTCCCGTTATCAATGTAGCAAATCGTCGCTAACTGAGGCATATTTTCTCCTTATCTAAGCCAATCGATTGGCTCTTGTCCTGTCTCTTTTAAGAATGCATTTGTCTTGGAAAAAGGCTTGGAACCCCAAAATCCTCTATAAACTGACAAAGGACTGGGATGGGCTGATTCGATAATCAAGTGATGAGGATTGGTAACCAAGGTCTTCTTCTTACGTGCATAGGCTCCCCAGAGTACAAAAACGACTGGTCTATCTAGATGATTGACCACCTGAATCACAGCATCCGTAAAAGGCTCCCATATCTGACCAGCATGACCATTGGCCTGTCCAGCAGGAACCGTCAAACAAGCATTAAGAAGCAAGACTCCTTGCTCAGCCCAAGTTGTCAAATCATGAGATTTCTTAACGCCGATATCGTCTGACAATTCCTTCAAGATATTTTGCAAGGACGGCGGAGCTGGAATAGAGTCAGGGACAGAAAAACTCAAGCCCTGAGCTTGCCCTGGTCCGTGATAGGGGTCTTGCCCTAGAATGACCACCTTAACGTCTTCAAGCGGTGTTGTCAAGAGAGCTTGAAAAACCTTTTCCTTGGGTGGATAAATAGTCCCCTGAGCATAGACCTGATTCATAAACTGATTGATTTTCCCAAAATAACCCTCAGGTAATTGCGCCTTAATCAAAGCATGCCAAGACGAGTGTTCCATAGCCGACTCCTTCGTTTTTACTGCCTCTATTATAGCAAAAAGTGGCTTTCTAAACCACTTTTTACAGTTTATCTAAAGATTTAATAAATCGACTATATACGATTTGAATACGTGAATACAGTTTATAAAGACTGGCTATTTTTTATAATTACTTTTTAAATCATTAAGCATTTTACTACCTCTTTCGAAGATTATCTTTTCTGAAATATTTTTAAACATATTAAAATCCATTTCAGAAAAAGGAGTTTCTTTAGAAACTTGCCATATAGTTTTTAAATAATTTTTTTCTAAAAAGTCGTCAAAATTAGAAAACAATCGAAAATACAATGCATTCTCTTGGTGTAAAATCGCTCTTTTTAAAGGATAATACTCTTTAATATTATTAACTTTTTGTTCGTAGGCATACTTTGCTACATGATCTAGGTATATATCAAAAAAGTCATGAGGAAAATCTCCCATACAGCCATTACGATTCATATTGAGGCTATATTTTCGATTAGTAAGATAATTCGGAAATATATTTCCTATTACTCTAAGATTATCTACTTGTGAATCCCTTCTCCCAATATAATCCCCTTCTTTGACTAATGATGAAGATTTCCAAGTAAAAATTAAATCGCCAGAGAAATTTTTCTTATCAAAAAACTTAAAAAGAGATTGATAAATACTATTTGCTAATTGACAAGTGTCAGATGTAAATTCATAATTAACAGCTTCATTAAAATCAACTTCAGACATTTCAATGTACTCTTCAATAGTAATATTAGCTTTTTTTGTAGTCATTAGCTCGTCTCCTTTAAAATGTGATCTTTGCAAGAATATTTTTATCCAAACAATCCAGCAAGTCTTGGTAAGAATGGACTTCGTAAGTTGGCTGGGCTTGTGTGTGATTTTCGAGGTGATGAGGGTTGTACCAGATTGTGTCAATTCCAGCATTATTGCCACCTTGAATGTCGGCGGTTAGAGAATCTCCAATCATCAGCGTCTTTTCTTTACTAAATCCAGCAATCTGCTGACCGATTTTTTCATAAAATAGAGCATTCGGCTTTTGAGTTTGCAATTGCTCAGAGATAAAGACTTGATTGAAATAAGGTCCTAGACCAGATTGAGCCAAACGTCCTGTCTGAATGGCAGTAATGCCATTTGTCGCAGCATACAAGTCATAATCACGATCAATGAGGCTGTCCAAGAGATCATGAGCGCCCGATAGTGTTTGTCCCTGCTGGGCGAGGTAAAATTGGTAACGTTGGGCAAGAAAACTACCGTCTTTTTCCTGTCCAAAATGAGCAAATAAACGAGAAAAGCGCTTGTTAACCAGCTCTTGTTTACTGATTTTCTTCAGCTCCAAGTCTTTCCAGAGAGCCTTGTTCATAGGAACGTAATAATCTTTATAAGCCTGAATATCCGCAACTCCTTCTTCTTTTAGAAGTTGGGTCAAAGCCACATCCTCAGCAGCATCAAAATCAAGAAGAGTGTGGTCGAGGTCGAAGAGTAGAAATTTGTAGGACAATTTGAGGTTTTCCTTTCTGAAAATTCATTAAGAACATTATATCATAAAGCACCTCATACAATTAACTAATTTAATCACTTGAAAAAATTCGAACACTTTCTATACAACTAACAGCCCAAATCGTCCAGAATAGAACAATCCTAACTATCGAATACCCTAACTTCATAAATATCCATGTGATTCTAGGTCTAGAATTCCTATAAACTAAATGTTTTCGTACTCTTCTAAGTAATTGATTGCCTTAAACTTTAATTTTTGAAGGATTCTAAAGCTAGAATAGTCTCATCACAATCAGTTTTGAATGATTCACAATTTAGAAACACTATAGGTTTACTCTTGTTAAAATAAAAAGGAACTGCCCAAAGCAATCCCTTTTTATTTACTTAAAATTTGATAGTTGAGATAATCAATAGCCCACCTATAAAAAGTGTTATAGTAAAATTCCTTATTTATTGATTTCAAGCTCAGACAACTGTGTTTGAATAACTGACAGTTCTGCACCAGCCTGAAGAAGAGCAGCTGCAGTATAAGCACCTTCTACAATTGGAACCCTATTGATGATGATACTTTTATCACTGAAATCAGCCACCATTTCTAAGTTCATTTTAGCAGAACCCAGGTCAAAAAAGGCTAATAAGGTATCTGCTGGATTTTCGGAAACAACCCTATCTACTTGATCAAAACTTGTTCCAATTCCTCCATCTTCGGTTCCTCCTACATAAGTAATCGGAACATCTTTAGCTACTTCACTAATCAGTTCAACGACACCTTCTGCAATGTTTTTGGAATGTGAAACGATAACAAGACCAATACTTCCCATTAAACCACCCCAGTTTCTAAAAGAGCAGTAAAGAGTAATCCTGATGAGAATGATCCAGGATCAATATGTCCAAGAGAACGTTCTCCTACATAAGACGCCCTTCCTTTAGTTGCAAGTAAATCTTTGGTAGCATTCACTACCTTATCAATAACCTCTTGAGTCAATTGACCAGCAGACAAAGCGGCAATAACAGGAGTCCAAACATCAACCATTGTCTTTTCTCCAATTTCTGCTTTCCCACGTTTGATAATCATATCCAAACCACTTTGTAAGATTTCTTCTAATTTCGAATTTGAATCAGCCTTGGCCATGCCCATAAAAGCAGAGCCATACAAGGGACCAGAAGCACCGCCTACCTTACTCAGTAATTGCATTGAGACAAGTTTAAACACATCACTGCTTGTTTCAAATTGCTTTCCTTCTAAGTTTTCCATAACTGCAGCCATTCCACGCGCCATATTTCCACCGTGGTCTCCATCTCCTATAGGAGTGTCTAGCTCACTAAGGTAATCTTTCTGTTCTTGAATCTTTTCATTAAAAAGCTTCATCCATTCAAGAGCTTGTTCAGCATTCATGCGACATTTCCTCCTTGAGTTTTACCAAGCTGGGGTAGTAACAGGTGCATATAGAGCTTCCAACCACTCATCATCTGCCAATCGAATCAATGTTAATGATAATCCAGCCATATCAATTGATGTCATATAGTTTCCAATTTTCTTAAACGCCAACTCAACACCTTTTTCATGGAGTAATTTAGCCACATCATTTGCAAATACGTATTGTTCCATAAGAGGAGTGCTTCCTAAACCATTGATGAGAAGGCCATAGCGTTCACCAGCTTTAAGTTGGAAACCTTCAGATAATTTTTCAACCAATTCTGAGGCCAATTGTGCTGAAGGTTGCATTTTCTCTTTTTTATATCCTGGTTCACCGTGGATACCAACTCCATATTCAAATTCATCATCTTCTAGAACAAAACCTGGTTTCCCAACTTCAGGAACGGTTGCTCCAGACAGAGCCAGCCCAATTGTTTTAATTTCTAACACAAGTTTATCGGCCAAGTCTTTCATTTCAGATAATGATTTACCGGAACGAGCCGCAGCACCCAAAATTTTATGGACTAAAATAGTACCTGCAACACCTCGACGCCCTTGGGTATAGAGACTATTTTCAACAGCAATATCATCATCGACTACAACGCTTGCTACATCAATACCTTCCATTTCAGCAAGTTCTTGTGCAATTTCAAAGTTCATGATGTCCCCAGAATAGTTCTTGATGACCATAAAGACCCCAGCACCTTCATCAGCCGACTTAATGGCTTCTAAAATTTGGTCCGGAGTAGGTGAAGTGAAGACTGCTCCACAAATGGCAGCAGACAACATTCCATCTCCTACAAATCCAGCATGACTGGGTTCATGTCCTGAACCTCCACCTGAAATGAGTCCAACTTTTCCTGTCTTTTCTGCCTTTCTAACGATAACATCAAAACCATCTAAGCGTTGAACCAAGTCATCATGCATGAATGACAACCCCTGCAACATTTCATCAACAACTTGTGTCTGTTCATTTATAATTTTTTTCATGAGAAACTCCTTTCGGCATCTACCTTTGTTTTCGATTTCATTATATACTTTTTATTGCTGGATGATAAGGGACAGATTCTATTATTTGTCCCCTTTTAAACCCGTTTCAAACATTTTTTTGGTAAAATGAAGTAAGTAAAAGAAAGGCTTCCTATGGCATCATCACTCATTACAAAAAAACGGATTGCCAAGGCATTTAGAGACCTATTAGCTACTAGAGAATTTGATAAAATCTCCATTGTAGATATCATGGAATCAGCTGGCATTCGTAGACAGACCTTTTACAATCATTTTCTTGACAAATATGAACTGCTAGACTGGATATTTGAAACTGACTTAACCGAGTATATCACCAATAACTTGGACTTCATTTCAGGCCAAAAACTATTACAAGAATTATTTCTTTATTTCGAACAAGAGCGTGAT
This sequence comes from Streptococcus sp. 339, assembly GCF_013277285.1. NCBI lineage: Bacteria > Bacillati > Bacillota > Bacilli > Lactobacillales > Streptococcaceae > Streptococcus > Streptococcus sp. 339. Next base: position 16,292 of record NZ_VMMR01000054.1, read on the forward strand.
TTTTATATTCAACTTTTTGATATTCAAGGGCAAAATAACTTCTATGACCACTTTATCAGCTACTGTCGCTTGCTTGTATCAAAAATTTTAAGAGAATATGGTCAGATTGATAGCGATTCATCTGCTTATACTTGTTTTTTGCTAGATTATCACTCACATGCTCTAGCAGAAATCGTGAAGGCTTGCGTCAATAAAAAAAGTCCAGTTCCACAACCAGACTATCTCATCATGACAATTATTGGAAAGAGGCCACAATGACATTTATTTCAAATCATAAACAGAAAATTATTTCAAGTTACATTTCAGCAACTGTCAGCAGTCATCCTGAATTAGAAAAACACCCTACTTTACCACTAGTCTATCAAAAAAATCGCAATCCTCATCAGGTTCCAATATTGTCGGGTGGAGGTTCCGGTCACGAACCCGCTCATATTGGATATGTGGGAAAAGGAATGCTTACTGCTGCTATCTATGGCCAATTATTTACTCCTCCTACAAGAACTGAAATCTTAGAGTCCATTCGTTTTTTAAACAATGGTCACGGTGTCTTCATCATTGTAAAAAATTTCGAAGCAGACATCAAAGAATTTAGCTGGGCCATTAATACTGCTAGACAAGAAGGAATTAAGGTCGGCTATAGTCTAGCACACGACGATATTTCTATTGAACCTCACAATAGATTTCAAATTAGAGGAAGAGGGCTTGCAGGGACTATTTTACTTCATAAAATCCTAGGATATGCGGCTCAGAACGGTGCTGACATCGAGCAACTAACTAATTTAGGTTATGAACTTGCTACCGAAATCGCAACAATTGGCTTTGCAACGAAATCAGCTAGTCTCCCCCAAGCCACCCTTCCACTATTTAACTTGGAAGAAGGAAATATTTCTTATGGTATTGGGATACATGGCGAAGAAGGCTATCGTATAGTCCCATTCCAATCATCGGAAATCCTTGCAAATGAAATTATAAGTAAATTAAGATTGCACTATCATTGGAAAAAGGGTGATCAATTTATATTGCTTGTAAATAATCTAGGCACTACCAGCAACTTAGAAATGGGTATATTTATCAATGATCTCCTTCAACTCTTAGAAATTGAAGGAATCACTATTACATTTATAAAATCAGGAACATTTATGACCAGTCTGGATATGGCAGGTATATCCGTAACTCTTTGCCCTGCGAAAAATAAACAATGGTTAGAAGCGCTCAATGCTCCAACAACAGCTTTTTCATGGTAATTTGCTTGTATAACTCAAAAGGGCTACATCACTTGTTAGACCTTTGCTTTTATCTTATACTCAATGAAAATCAAGGAGCAAACTAGGAAACTNNGTCAGTGAGCATATCTACGTTAAGGCGACGCTGACGTGGTTTGAAGAGATTTTGAAAGAGTATTAGACCATACTTTTCCAAAATGCGCCCAAAAAACCTTGCAACTAGGTTACAAGGTTAATCACATTAATCAAAATTAACGTATTCTTTTTGAAGTTCAAGAACTTCTTCCATTGTTGAGCATTCTGTAAGGGCACGGTTTGCGTACTCTTCCATCTTAGCTGTGTCGAGTTTCTTCATCAAGCTGCGTGTACGAAGTACAGATGTTGCTGACATAGAGAACTCATCCAAGCCCATTCCGACAAGCAGTGGAACAGCTGTTTGGTCACCAGCCATCTCACCACACATACCAGCCCATTTACCTTCAGCGTGAGCTGCCTTGATAACGTTGTTGATCAAGCGAAGGATTGATGGGTTATATGGTTGGTAAAGATATGAAACTTGCTCGTTCATACGGTCTGCTGCCATTGAGTATTGGATCAAGTCGTTTGTACCAATTGACATAAAGTCTACTTCTTTTGCAAATTGGTCTGCAAGCATTGCTGCTGCAGGGATTTCAATCATGATACCAACTTGGATGTCATCCGCAACTGCAACACCTTCAGCAAGAAGGTTTGCTTTTTCTTCATCAAAGACTGCTTTAGCTGCACGGAATTCTTTCAAGAGGGCAACCATTGGGAACATGATACGCAATTGACCATGAACAGATGCACGAAGAAGAGCGCGGATCTGTGTGCGGAACATAGCATCTCCAGTTTCGGCAATAGAGATACGAAGGGCACGGAATCCAAGGAATGGGTTCATTTCATGTGGCATATCGAAGTAAGGAAGTTCCTTATCCCCACCGATATCCATTGTACGAACAACGACTGGTTTACCATTCATTCCCTCAAGAACAGCCTTATACGCTTCATACTGTTCGTCTTCAGTTGGGAAGTCTTGAGAATCCATATACAAGAACTCTGTACGGTAAAGTCCAACAGCTTCAGCACCGTTGTTGTTAACACCTTCAACGTCTTTTGGAGTACCGATGTTAGCGGCCAACTCGAAGTGTTTACCGTCAGCAGTCACTGTTTGAGCATCTTTCAAAAGTGCCCATTCAGCTTTTTGTTTAGCATAAGCTTCACCAGCTGCTTTAAATTCTGCCGCTTGTTCATCTGTTGGGTTGATAATCACTTCACCAGTAATTCCGTTAACGGCAAGGATATCACCGTCTTTGACGATTTCAGTGATGTTATTTGTTCCCAATACAGCTGCAATTTCAAGTGTACGTGCCATGATAGCTGAGTGGCTTGTACGTCCACCAATGTTTGTTACAAAAGCTTTTACAAAGTTTTTGTCCAATTGAGCTGTATCAGATGGTGTCAAGTCATGCGCAATCACAATTACTTCTTCATTGATAGAAGCTGGGTTTGGCAATTTCTTACCAAGAAGATTTGCCAAGACACGTTTTGTCACGTCGCGGATATCCGTTGCACGTTCTTGCATGTATGGGTTGTCTTCCATACCTTCAAAGATAGTGATGAACATGTCAGTCACTTCTTTAAGACCTGCTTCTGCGTTGACTTTCTTAGCACGAATTGTTTCTTTAATCTGACCAATCAATTCTGGGTCAGAAAGAACCATCAAATGAGCGTCAAAAACTTGAGCCGCTTCTTCACCAAGCGTACCTACAGCTTTCTCGCGGATAAGAGAAAGCTCGTTTTGAGAAGCTTCAAGAGCAACATCCAAACGAGCCTCTTCTGCGTTTGTATCTTCGACTGAAATAGTCTCGAATGACAAATCCGGTTGAACGAGTAGATATGCTTTTGCAACTGCAACACCGTCAGATGCTGCGATTCCTTTAAGCATTTCTGTCATTTCCCTTATGCCAATCCTTCTTTTTCCATTGTTTCTGAGATTGCAGCGATAGCGTCATCTGCATCTGCACCTTCAGCTGAGATAGTTACGTCAGCACCTTGGCCAACACCAAGACTCATAACACCCATAATTGATTTAAGGTTAACTGATTTACCTTTGTACTCAAGAGTGATATCTGAAGCAAATTTGCTAGCAGTTTGTACCAACAATGTTGCTGGACGTGCGTGAATACCTGTTTCTGCCACTACGTGGAAATCTTTAGAAGCCATAGTTTGACTCTCCTTTTGTTCTTTCTTTTTTGAGTTATATGTGATAACCCTTACAATTTGGTATTATACCATCTTCTAGGATTTTTTTCAAGCATTTTCTGGATTTTCCTTCAATTTCCTTTCAGATAACTTGCTGAAAATCTTCTATCCTAGATAACAAAACACAGGATATAGTTTCTTTAAAAACGATTTATAGGATAATCATTGCTGTTTTATAAAACAAACACTACATATTGTGTTTTGTGAGCTTGACTAGAAAAATAGACCACTATATTTAGTTCAAATCATTGACAAAATTTTATTTTCTGATATACTAGGATAGAATTAAATTTTAAAGAGGAGTTACACAATGGTAACCGTTTATTCTAAAAACAATTGTGTCCAATGTAAAATGACCAAGCGTTTCTTGGACAGTAATAACGTTGAATATAAAGAAATCAATCTTGATGAGCAGCCTGAGTACATCGATCAAGTCAAAGAACTCGGTTTTAGCGCAGCTCCTATTATTCAAACACCAACTGAAGTCTTTTCAGGTTTCCAACCAGGAAAACTGAAACAATTAGCATAATCTTAGTACATCATCCAGAAGAAACTGCTTTTAGGGCTAACTTAGAAGCCTTTCTTTTGTAATTAGATAAGGGAAATTTTATGGGATTAAAACATCTTGAAGACGTGACTTACTTCCGTCTCAATAACGAAATCAACCGTCCTGTCAATGGACAAATCATGCTTCATAAAGATAAAGAAGCCTTGGATGCCTTCTTTAAAGAAAATGTCGTTCCAAACACTATGGTTTTTGATTCAATTACTGATAAAATCAACTACCTCATTGAACACAACTACATCGAAACAGCTTTTATCAAGAAATACCGTCCAGAGTTCTTGGAAGAATTGGCTCAATTTATCAAAGACCAAAACTTCCAATTCAAGTCATTCATGGCAGCTTATAAATTTTACAATCAATATGCCTTGAAGACTAATGACGGTGAATACTATCTTGAAAGTATGGAAGACCGTGTCTTCTTTAACGCCCTTTATTTCGCTGATGGGAATGAAGCTGTTGCAATCGATATTGCCAATGAAATCATCCACCAACGCTACCAACCTGCTACTCCTTCCTTCTTGAATGCTGGACGTGCTCGTCGTGGGGAGTTGGTATCTTGTTTCCTAATCCAAGTGACGGATGATATGAACTCTATCGGACGTTCTATCAACTCAGCTCTTCAACTTTCACGTATCGGTGGTGGTGTGGGAATTACCCTCAGCAACCTTCGTGAAGCTGGAGCTCCTATTAAAGGGTATGAAGGAGCAGCCTCTGGGGTTGTGCCAGTTATGAAACTCTTCGAAGACAGTTTCTCTTACTCTAACCAATTGGGTCAACGTCAAGGTGCCGGTGTTGTTTACCTCAATGTCTTTCACCCAGACATCATCGCCTTCCTTTCAACTAAGAAAGAAAATGCCGATGAAAAAGTTCGTGTCAAAACCCTATCACTTGGTGTGGTAGTACCAGATAAATTCTACGAATTGGCGCGTAAAAATGAAGAAATGTACCTCTTCAGCCCTTACTCTGTAGAAAAAGAATACGGTGTGCCATTCAACTACATTGACATCACTGAAAAATACGATGAATTGGTCGCAAATCCAAATATTCGCAAGACAAAAATCAAGGCGCGTGATTTGGAAACTGAAATCTCTAAATTGCAACAAGAGTCTGGCTACCCTTATGTAGTCAACATCGATACGGCTAACCGTGCAAATCCTGTTGATGGAAAGATTATCATGAGTAACTTGTGTTCTGAGATTCTTCAAGTCCAAGAACCAAGCTTGATCAATGATGCTCAAGAATTCCTGCAAATGGGAACAGACGTTTCATGTAACCTTGGTTCAACCAACGTTGTCAACATGATGACTTCACCTGACTTTGGTCGTTCTATCCGTGCTATGGTTCGTGCCCTTACTTTCGTTACAGATAGTTCACACATCGTAGCTGTTCCTACTATCGACCATGGAAATAGCCAAGCCCACACCTTTGGTCTCGGTGCCATGGGACTTCACAGCTACCTCGCCCAACAATTGATTGAATATGGATCGCCTGAGTCTGTTGAATTTACAAGCATCTACTTTATGCTTATGAACTACTGGACCTTGATTGAGTCAAACAATATTGCGCGTGAACGTGGTATCACCTTCCACAACTTTGAAAAATCAGACTATGCTAAGGGAAGCTACTTCGACAAGTATATTACAGGCGAGTTTGTTCCAAAATCAGACCGTGTTAAAGAACTCTTCAAAGATGTCTTTATCCCAAGTGCTGCTGACTGGGCTGAACTTCGCGACAAGGTTCAAGCAGATGGTCTTTACCACCAAAACCGCCTTGCTGTAGCGCCAAATGGTTCTATCAGCTATATCAACGACGTTTCTGCTTCTATCCACCCGATTACGCAACGTATCGAAGAACGCCAAGAAAAGAAAATCGGTAAAATCTACTATCCTGCTGCTGGCTTGTCAACAGAAACCATTCCTTACTACACTTCTGCTTACGACATGGATATGCGTAAAGTCATCGATGTTTACGCTGCTGCGACTGAGCACGTGGACCAAGGACTTTCACTCACTCTCTTCATGCGTAGTGACATTCCAAAAGGTCTTTACGAATGGAAGAAAGAAAACAAACAAACAACACGTGATTTATCTATCCTTCGTAACTATGCCTTTAACAAGGGTATCAAGTCTATCTACTACGTCCGTACCTTTACAGATGACGGTGGAGAAGTCGGTGCCAACCAATGTGAAAGCTGTGTGATTTAATTCGTCGCTCTATAAATACAATTGATACTGTTCGTAATTTTTTCTAACTTTTATTCATTTTAGGAGACTGATAAATTGTTTTTATTTGGCAAAACAAAACAAGAAAATAAAAAATTAAAAAAAGAAATTTCATTTTTAAAAAAAGAGAATTCATCTTTAAAAAAGGAAAATTCCTTCATGAAAAAGAAGGTTGATAAAGTAGCTTCTGATGGACTGAGACACGGAAGTTCAGAGGGCGCTAAACACTTAGCAGGAAAAAGAAGAAAATAATTTTTTACAAGATCGAAAGAAGAAAACATGTCACAAACTTACTACAAAGCCATTAACTGGAATGCCATCGAAGATGTCATCGACAAATCAACTTGGGAAAAGCTGACGGAGCAATTCTGGCTCGATACACGTATTCCCTTGTCAAATGACTTGGATGACTGGAGAAAGCTATCTAACAAAGAGAAAGACTTGGTCGGAAAAGTCTTTGGTGGTTTAACCCTTCTTGACACTATGCAATCTGAAACTGGGGTTGAAGCCCTTCGCGCAGACATCCGTACACCACATGAGGAAGCTGTTTTCAATAACATCCAATTTATGGAATCTGTCCACGCTAAATCTTACTCATCAATCTTTTCTACCTTAAATACTAAGGCTGAGATTGAAGAAATTTTCGAATGGACCAATACCAATCCTTACCTACAAAAGAAGGCTGAGATTGTCAACGAAATCTACCTAAACGGCAGCCCACTTGAAAAGAAAGTTGCCAGCGTCTTCCTCGAAACCTTCCTCTTCTACTCTGGTTTCTTCACTCCCCTCTACTATCTCGGTAACAACAAACTAGCCAACGTTGCAGAAATCATTAAATTGATTATTCGTGACGAGTCTGTTCACGGAACCTACATTGGTTACAAATTCCAACTTGGTTTCAATGAATTGCCTGAAGAAGAGCAAGAAAAACTCAAAGAATGGATGTACGACCTACTCTATACTCTTTATGAAAATGAAGAAGGCTACACAGAGAGTCTTTATGACGGTGTTGGTTGGACTGAAGAGGTTAAAACCTTCCTTCGCTACAATGCCAATAAAGCTCTCATGAACATGGGACAAGATCCACTTTTCCCAGATTCAGCTGAAGATGTCAACCCAATCGTTATGAACGGTATTTCAACAGGAACTTCCAACCATGACTTCTTCTCTCAAGTCGGAAATGGTTACCTTCTTGGCGAAGTTGAAGCCATGCAAGACGATGACTATAACTACGGTTTAGACTAATTCTCTTCGAAAATCTCTTCAAACCACGTCAGCTTCGCCTTGCCGTAGATATGCTCACTGACNNTCTACAACCTCAAAACTGTGTTTTGAGCAACCTACGGCTAGCTTCCTAGTTTGCTCTTTGATTTTCATTGAGTATAATTCTCCACCACTCTTAACCATCAAAAAGTAAACTTGAAACAACAAAATAATAATCTAATAAAATAGGCTCTTTGTCAACTGTAGTGGGTTGAAGAAAAGCTAAGCTCGAGAAAGGACAAATTTCGTCCTTTCTTTTTTGATGTTCAGAGCGATAAAAATCCGTTTTTTGAAGTTTTCAAAGTTCCGAAAACCAAAGGCATTGCGCTTGATAAGCTTGATGAGATTATTAGTGGCTTCCAATTTTGCGTTAGAATAGGGTAGTTGAAGAGCGTTGACAATTTTCTCTTTGTCCTTGAGAAAGGTTTTAAAGACAGTCTGAAAAAGAGGATGAACCTGCTTTAGATTGTCCTCAATGAGTCCGAAAAATTTGTCAGCTTCCTTATTCTGAAAGTGAAAAAGCAAGAGCTGATAGAGATTATAGTGGTGTCTCAAGTCTTCTGAATAGCTCAAAAGCTTGTCTAGAATCTCTTTATTGGTTAAGTGCATACGAAAAGTAGGGCGATAAAATCGTTTATCACTCAGTTTACGACTATCCTGTTGAATGAGCTTCCAGTAACGTTTGATGGCCTTATATTCATGAGATTTTCGCTCAAATTGATTCATGATTTGGACACGAACACGACTCATAGCACGGCTGAGATGTTGTACAATGTGAAATCGATCTAGAACGATTTTAGCACATGGAAAAAGCTGTTTAGCTAAGTCATAATAAGGACTAAACATATCCATAGTAATGATTTTCACCTGACAACGAACAGCTCTATCGTATCGAAGAAAGTGATTTCGTATGACAGCTTGTGTTCTACCTTCAAGAACGGTGATAATGTTGAGATTGTCAAAATCTTGTGCAATGAAACTCATCTTTCCCTTGGTAAAAGAATACTCGTCCCAGGACATAATGTTAGGAAGTCGTCTAAAGTCATGCTTAAAGTGAAAGTCATTGAGCTTGCGAATGACAGTTGAAGTTGAAATAGACAACTGATGAGCAATATCGGTCATGGAAGTTTTTTCAATCAGCTTCTGAGCAATCTTTTGGTTGATGATACGAGGTATTTGGTGATTTTTCTTGATGAGAGAAGTTTCAGCGACCATCATTTTAGAGCACTGATAGCACTTAAAACGGCGTTTTCTAAGGAGGATTCTAGTAGGCATACCAGTCGTTTCAAGGTAAGGAATCTTAGACGGTTTTTGAAAGTCATATTTCTTCATTAGGCTTCCGCAATCAGGACAAGATGGGGCCTCATAGTCTAGTTTAGCGATGATTTCCTTGTGTGTATCCTTATTAATGATATCTATAATTTGGATATTAGGGTCTTTAATATCGAGTAGTTTTGTGATAGAATGTAACTGTTCCATATGATTCTTTCTAATGATAGTTTGGTCGCTTTTCATTATAGATCTTATGGGACTTTTTTTCTACACAAAAATAGGCTCCATAATATCTATAGGGGACTTACCCACTACAAATATTATAGAGCCATAAAATATCGAAGTTTTGAAAACAAACCTCGATATTTTTGTTTTTGTTTTATTTTGTTGTTTTTGTATTTGAATGATGAGCTAGTTTATGGTAAGATAGTAGTAGGAAACGAGGTGATAATATGCTCAAACAAGAAAAATTAACCAAAATTTTAGAGACAGTAAATAGTAAAGGAACCATAACGGTTAAACAGATTATGGACGAAATAGCCGTTTCAGATATGACTGCAAGGCGCTATTTACAGGAATTAGCTGATAAAGATTTGCTGATTCGTGTGCATGGTGGAGCTGAAAAACTTCGAACCAACTCCCTTTTGACTAATGAGCGATCAAATATTGAAAAACAAGCCCTCCAAACGGCAGAAAAACAAGAAATAGCCCGTTTTGCAGGCAGTCTAGTAGAAGAAAGAGAAACTATTTTTATTGGACCAGGAACAACATTAGAATTTTTTGCGCGCGAATTGCCTATTGACAATATCCGCGTCGTGACCAACAGTCTACCTGTTTTTCTGATTTTAAGCGAACGAAAATTAACAGATTTGATTTTGATAGGTGGAAATTATCGCGATATTACAGGTGCTTTTGTTGGCACATTGACCCTACAAAATCTCTCTAATCTCCAATTTTCTAAAGCTTTCGTTAGCTGTAATGGTATTCAAAACGGGGCTCTAGCTACTTTTAGCGAGGAAGAGGGAGAGGCTCAACGCATCGCTTTAAATAATTCTAATAAAAAATATTTACTCGCAGATCATAGTAAGTTCAATAAGTTTGATTTTTATACTTTTTATAATGTATCAAATCTTGATACTATTGTTTCAGATTCTAAACTAAGTGATTCAATCCTTTTTGAGCTATCTAAACATACTAAAGTCATCAAGCCTTAATCAACTGAAAGATTCTGGGTAACAACTCAATTTCAGAAGAAAAAAAAAGTAAATCTTCCCACAATAAAACGCATAGTATCAAGGTTTTTCAACACCTGATATTATGCGTTTTTCTGTATCAAAGATTTTTTGCCCAATTGCTTTATCTGCAACCTCAAAGCTATGCATTGAGAAATCTGCGACTCGCTTCCTAGTTTAAAGTTGCTCTTTGATTTTCATTGAGTATAAGCAAGGTGATTAGATAAGAGTTTTGCAGAGTACTAGATATAAGATTTAACTTTTTTGAGCAATTAGTTACGATTGTTGAAACGGCATAAAATCTGAATCAAAGGAGATAGTATCCCATTCTTCAGGATTGATAAAATTTAAAAATAGATTTTTAAATTCTTCCAGCTCATAGTCTGAATGACAAATCCATTCTTTACCGGTCGAGACATACCATTTCCCAAGGCTTTTCAGTTCTTCATTCGTCAAACACGGTATTTGAGAGCATTTTTCAAAGTTGATAATATAAACTTTTTCATAAATAGATTGGATAAAATTTTTGAACATCTTTTTACCTCACTAGAATTCTATATCTAATTACTCATTCTACTAGTCTATAATCTGACTTTCCGCTACTTTCTTGTACCAGTGAGCTGATTTCTTAGGATAACGTTCTTGAGTTTCAAAGTCTACATAGAAGAGACCGTAACGTTTTTCATAACCGTTTGACCATGAGAAGACGTCCATCAATGACCAAATGAAGTAACCTTTTACATTAGCTCCATCTGCAATCGCATCAGATAATACTTCCAAGTGTTGTTTGACATAATCAATACGTCCATCATCATAAACAGTGTTATCGACGAACTCATCTTTATATCCAAGACCATTTTCAGTGATGTAAATCTTCTTGTAGTTCGGATAATCTTTCTTCACACGCATGATTTGGTCATACAAACCTTGAGGATAGATAATCCAATCCCAATCTGTACGTGGTACATAATCAGGAGCTACACGACGACCAACACCTTTGATTTGGTATTTAGAGCTTCCTTTTTCACCTTTACCATTATGGATAATTTCTGTTTCGCCATCAAAGGCTTCCATCCAGTCACTCATATAGTAATTGATTCCAAGGAAGTCGTTCAAGTCTTTTGCAGCTTCTAATGCTGTGAAATCTTCTTCACGAAGATCCAAGCTACCACCATTGGCAGCCAAGATAGCCTCTACCCCTGCCAGAGTCTTTTCAGAGTAGTGACCCAGATAAGTTGCATCCAAGATAAATTTATTATGGATAATGTCCTCCAACTCTGCCGCAATAACATCTGCTGGATTTTCAGGATCTAGAGGATACTTGGTTGGCAGTGCATGAACAACACCAATTTCACCTTTATAACCTTTATCTTTATATAGCTTGACTGCACGCGCATGAGAAACCATCATATTGTGGTGCGATTGGAAAACTTTGGCAAGGTTGTACTGAATACCTGGAGGGAATTTCCCAACCAAGTATTGACCATCACCGATTGGTCCAATTTCATTAAAGGTTGTCCAATAGTTTACTTCTGGAAATTCTTCAAAACAGAAGGCAGCGTAGTCTACAAAGTGTTCAATATTTTCACGGTTTAAGAAATCTCCATTTGAGTGAAGAGCTTCTGGCGTGTCAAAGTGATGAAGAGTTACAAAGGGCTCAACATGACGTTTGTGACACTCTGCAAATAAATTATGATAAAACTCGACACCTTTCTGATTTACTTGACCGTAACCGGTTGGGAAAATACGTGACCAAGCAATGGAAATTCGAATACCATTAACACCATACTCTTCTGCCAACTTGAGGTCAACTGGATATCGATTGTAAAAATCACTGGCTGGTTCTGCAGTGTACCAGTAGTTATCTTCAAGATATTTATCCCACGCTACTGGTCCTTTTCCATCGGTATGCGTAGCGCCTTCTGCTTGATAGGCAGCTGTTGCGCCACCGAAAATAAAGTCTTTTGGAAGTGTTTTTGTCATTTTTTCACCTATTTCTTGATTTAAATAAAGTAAAAGTGAGAGGAGAGGAGTCAGTGAGCCATCCTTCTCCATCTCACTTCTTGTACCAAGTCACCGAATTGTGACATGAGGAGGTAAAAACGATATCTTTTTACCGACGAATTAATAAGGCGATTAGGAAATTCGCCATAGCAATTTCCGTAACGATAGGAGACTATTTTAGAGTCCCTAGCCTTAATCGAATTGTGACATGAGGAGGTAAAAACGATACTTTTTTACCGAGGAATTAACAAGGCGATTAGGAAATTCGCCATAGCGATTTCCGTAACGATAGGAGACTATTTCAGAGTCCCTAGCCTTAATCGAATTGTGACATGAGGAGGTAAAAACGATACTTTTTTACCGAGGAATTAACAAGGCGATTAGGAAATTCGCCATAGTGATTTCCGTAACGAGAGGAGACTGTTTCAGAGTCCCTAGCCTTAATCGAATTGTGACATGAGGAGGTAAAAACGATACTTTTTTACCGAGGAATTAACAAGGCGATTAGGAAATTCGCCATAGTGATTTCCGTAACGAGAGGAGACTGTTTCACAGTCCCTAGCCTTAATCGAATTGAGCTTGTACAAATGCAAGAGCATCTTTTCCATCACGAGTTAATTTGATGTATTGAGCGCCTTCTGTCTTGGCAAGTTTAATACCGAGTTTATCTGTTTCTGCTTTCATATCTTCAAAGTTTGAAGCAACTTGAGGGGCAAGGATAACTAGATCAAACTCTGGTAACATTTCACGGTGAGCACCATAGCCACCTGCTGCTGCTTTCACAGGAACATTATATTCTGCAGCTGCCTTGTTCAAAGCATTTGCAAGGAGACCACTTGTACCTCCACCTGCACAGAGAACGAGGACATTTGTTTCTTCAGTGATGGTATTTTGTGCTGCTTCTACACCTGCTTTTTCAAGAATAGCATCCGCTTTTGCAGTGTTGAAGTTTGCAGCAACTTTTTCTTTCAATTCATCATTAGACTTACCTGAACGTTCTTCTTCAAGAATTTGTTCATCATAGACCTTAAGGAATGGATAGTAAATGACAACGTCAACCACGATTAGAAGGGCAGCAAGAATGAATGATAGAACTTGGAAGTTAGTACCAAGAACTAGACCTAGTGGAGCTGGGGTTGTCCATGGTAGATTAGCAGTGAATGAGTTCATTCCAAGAGTTTCAATAAAGAATTTAAAGATCCATACGTTTGCAATTGGAGCAAAGATAAATGGAATGAAGAAGATTGGATTTAATACCAATGGTGCACCAAACAAGATTGGTTCATTTACACCAAAGAAAGTTGGAACTACTGAAGCACGTCCGATTGCACGGTTACGTTTTGATTTTGTTAACCACATGAACATGAATGGAACAACCAGTGTCGCACCAGTACCTCCCATAGTAACGATAAACATTTGAGTTCCTGAAGTAAGGATTTTATCAGCATGCATACCTTGTTGGAGAAGGTTCAAGTTGACTTCAGCATTTGCATAGGTAATCGCTGCGATAGCAGGTTCAACAATAGATGGACCATGAATACCCACAAACCAGAAGAAGGCAAAGGCACCAAAGATAATGGTAATACCAAGGTATCCGTCTGCTGCTGAGAAGAGTGGTGCAAAGAATTTACCGATTGATTCAGCTACGCTTGCACCAACAAAATGACGAGCTAGTAAATCAAGAGCATAAAGTGAAACAACTGAGAGAGTGAATGGAATCACATCTTTAAAGACTTGTGAGATATTTGGTGGAACTTCGTCAGGCATACGAATAGTGACGTTGTTCTTAACACAAACCTTATAGATGGCTACAGTAACGAAGGCAGCAAGGAAGGCTGAAAGCAAACCTTTTGTTCCAAGGAAATCTGTTGCAAAACCACCTGCAATTGGGTCAGCTGCCAACATCAACAAACCAACAATCGCTGCTAACAGCGTTGACATATAGTTGATTTGATTGGTTTTCTCCATGCTACGGTTTACTGAGTCGGTCAATGACTTAGCTGTTGTACCAGCTACCAAGAGAGCCAGAATACCCATAGAATAGCTATAAGGTTTCATCAGAAAGGCTACAACTTCATCAGACCATTTAAAGCCCCATGAGTTTGGTACAAAGGCAATCAAGATAAAGATACTTGAGAAGAGAATAACAGGCATACCAGCAATAAAACCATCACGAATAGCACGAAGATAGATATTACGAGATAGTTTCTCAAAGAAAGGCTTTCCTTTCTCGATAAATGCAATTAGTTTGTTCATTATTTAACTCCTCTCTTGTAGAGTTCAATTAAATGGTGCATCAAATCTTTTAACAAGATAGTTGTCATCAAGTGGTCTTGGCCATGCATCATGGTTACACTATAAGCTAAGTCCTCACCAGAAGCTTCCTTAGTCAATAGACTTGTTTGCGCGTGGTGAGCCTCTGCAATACAGCTACCAGCTTCCTCTACCAGAGCGTCCGCTTTTTCAAAATCACCAGCTTCAGCAGCCTTCAAGGCTTCTAATAGTTTTGAACGAGCATCGCCAGCATAGGCTACGATTTCAAAACCTAACAATGTTACTTCTTCTCTATTCATGATAGAATTCTCCTTATATAATTTTAAATAATTTTTATGACAATAAACGTTGGATATGTAGAACTAGATAAACTCGTTCACTTTTATACAAATCAAGACCCGTATGTTGCGTAATCACATCATAGATCTTGGAGCCAATCTCGAAGGCTTTTGGATAGGATTGTTTAATATGGTCTTCCATATCCAGAAGTGATTGGTTATCATCTCTAGATCTATCTAAATAATCCAAGAAATAATTCAAATGAATCATAAAACGATCATAGAAATGGTTATTCTCTTTGGTTCGTTGAATTGCATAGTCCTTCAAAACTTCTTCAACATTCCTGAGAATTTCTTTCCTCTTATCAATCGACTCAACCACTTGGACTTCATTCTCACCTTCGGCATTGATGAAATGATAAGCAATCCGAATAATTTCATCCTCAGGAAAATGATCCGCTAGCTTCTGACGGTAAATTTCAAAAGCTTCATTTGCGATTTGAAAAGCGACAGGATACTTAGTGGAAATATCTGGCAGATTACTATCCTTGTACCTTCCTTGAGTTAGAGCTTGGTAAGAACAGTAAATATGATCTGTCAAGGTTACGTAGAGATACTCTTGAATCGGATAGTGATATTTCTTGGAAAGCTTATCAATAATCTCATAGGTCACTGTGATAAAATCAAGCGGAACATCTTTGAGAAGAGCCATAAAGTTTTCTCTGGACTCTTCGGTCTTCATCCGAAATATTTTCTCAACCTGCTGTTCAGCAATCAAATCTCCTTTCTTCTTTCCAAATGCAATCCCCTTACCAATCACAATCACTTCTTCTCCTTTATCATTTCTGACAAGCGAAACATTGTGATTCATTGGATTTAGAATTCGATACATGTGAACCTCCTTTTATATCTTAAAGGTATATGAGTACAAAAAATGACCACAAATGAACTAGAAAATCAGTCGATTCCTAATTCACCTGTGATCATGCCTAATATTACTTAGTAACACTCACCTTGTATTAACTTGTGATTTAAGTATAGCACAAGTAAGTTATTTTGTAAACCTTTACATACAACTTTTTTTAAACTTAACTATGTTCTAAAATTCATCAAACAGAGGCTCTGTTTTTATTTATTTTTGTAAATCAAAACAAAAACAGGAAGACAGAAAAATAAAAAAGTAGCTACATTTTTAAAATTCATTAAATCTAATAAACAAAGAACACAAGAAACTATAAAACAAAATACGGTTATTTTTTTAAACGAACTATTCATAAAGAAATAACCTTTAAGGTAAATCTATGGCGTAAACAAGGTTTACAAATGGCACCTCTACTGTAGCTACAGCAACTGTCCAATAATTTTCTACAGCAGTTTTTACAGCCCAGCCACCCAGCTCCCTCACGTGAGGACCAAGATTGAAACGAAAACCTACAGGACCTCTTTCGTAAACGTTAGGCAACTCTTTTACAGCTTCATACATCAAACTTGCTTCTTGTACAGAAATACCAATATTTTTTGCTAGCTCTTCAGGAGTACCTTTTAAATTTATATTTCCAAATTTATCTACATAAAAATAATCTTCCAAAATTTGACCAGCATTTACAATATCTTCTGAAACCGAAACATTATAAAATTTATTCCCATCAACATTCAAAACAATATCATTTGCTTTATCTACTCTAGTTAGGGCACTATCTGCAAATACAGAATGACTAACCATAGGTAAGGCTGATGAGAATATTGAAACAATACCTAGTCCTACAACTAACGCTTTAAAACTCTTTTTAGTAGCCATTTATCTTCTCCTTTTATAAAACAACGAATTGAAATGTGCGTCTAAATATAGTTTATTCTGGCAATATTGTTTCCGTATTATTCCTTCCTAGCTCGTAAAATAAACTATACCTTATTTTTATTATACTTCATCTAGTTACTTTCTAATTCATATTAACTTGTGATTTAAGTATAGCACAAGTAAGTTATTTTGTAAACCTTTACATACAACTTTTTTCAAATTTTTTTAGATTCATGTTCCTAAACTAGGAGGACTTTCTTACACACGTTCTTTCCATGAAGTCGCTGTTCTTTGAAGAACTTTATTGAGCTCATCAATGTTTTCAAATCCAGTTGTGCGAAGCCATTCGCGAGCTGCTGCTTCACCATCTTTGATGTAAGCTTCAACTGATCCAGCCCATGTTGCACGACCACAAAGAACTCCGTTAAAGTTTGCACCTGATTCATGGGCAAATACAAGAGTATCTTGGAAGAGTTTAGCTGATACACCAGCACTCAAATAGATGTATGGCAAGTTAGTTGCTTCATCTTGTGCTTTGAAGAAGGCTGCTGCTTCTTCACGTGTGTAAACTACTTCACCTTCAGCGAAGCCTTCAACATATTTAATGTTAACAGGAACTTCTACTTTCAAGACATCAATGTTAAAGCGTGGGTCTGAGAAGACTTTCATAGCACCGATAACTTTGTGTGGTTTTACTTTAGCGTATTCTACAGAACCAGCGTCAGCAATTTTTTCATCGTAAGCAAGGATTTCAAGGAAGAATGGGATATCTTCAGCCACACACTCAGAACCAATGCGTTCGATGTAAGCTTGTTTTTCTTGGTTGAGTTCGTCTGAGCTATCTACATCATAGTAAAGCAAGAATTTAACTGCATCTGCACCTTCTTCTTTAATACGTTTTGCAGACCAAACATCCAAGCAGTCAGGCAAGCGTTTTGTGCTTGTTGTATCATAACCTGTTTTTTCATAAGCAAGAAGGAGACCAGCTTTTTCATCAAGAGCTTTAGTTGCTGGAAGTCCATACTCAGGGTCAAGAAGCATAGATGAAGCGTATTTAGTCAATTCATCTGCTACCAAAACTTTCAGTTCTTCCATTTGAGCCACAGTTGGTTCTTCTGTTTGGTGTTGAGCCATGAGGCGTTTCAAAGCACCACGTTGGTCAAATGCAAGAGCTGAGATGATACCATTTTCATCAGAAAGTTTTTCTAAGCGTGCACGTTTTTGTTCTGTTAAAGCCATTTTATACCTCTTTTACTATTAATTGATCATATAGAGCTTGATAGTTGGCCATGTTGACATGACCAGTCATTTTTTCTTGAGCATTGAGCATACCAAGGACATTTGCCTTGATGAGTAATACTGCATCCGATTCTTTATGAAGTAGTCCTGAAGAAATTCCTGCTACAGTAGAGTCTCCAGATCCGACAGGGTTGACTACCTGAATTCTAGGAATATCTACCTTGTAGAAAGTGTCTCCATGTTTGGCAAAGGCACCGTTGGCACCAAGTGAAACGATAATCCATTCAATCCCTGCAAACAAGGGTTCTTGAAGGACTTCTTTTAATTCATCCAAATCCTCAGAAACTTCTCTTCCTAGAAGTTGAGACAATTCCTCATTATTTGGTTTGATGACTATTGGTTTATATGGTGATTCAAGAACCGCCTGAAGTGCTGCACCAGAGCAGTCCAAGACAACAGGCTTACCAGCTTGATTAGCAAGTTCTACCAAGCTCGCATAGTAATCAACTGGAAGGCCAGCTGGCAGACTACCTGAAATAGCGACTACTTCAACTGACTCTAAGAGATTTTTGAAATGATCCAAAAAGTCTTGACCTTCCTGTTCCAATACTACAGGACCTTTTTCAAGAACTTCTGTTTGGTTGTCTCCGTGAAGAATAGCAATACAGTTACGAGTTTCTCCCTGAATTGAGAAGAAATCTTTCTTTACTTGATTATCGATATGTTCAACCAAAAACTCACCAAGTTTGCCACCCACTAAACCAGTAGCAGTAACTGGATCACCAAATTCTGAAAGAACACGAGTAACATTAAGACCTTTACCACCAGCCGTTTTGGTTACATCCACCACACGATTGACAGTATCAATTTTTAACTCATCCAAGGGATAGGAAATATCAATGGATGGGTTCATTGTGACTGTTAAAATCATAGGTCACCTCTTAGTCGTGGTATTCTCCACGATCCCATTTTTCAAGGAATTCAGTGAAGAAGTTTGCGTCTGTTTGTTGAGCATTGTGACTTTCAAGGTGTTCAATTTTCGCAATCAATTTTTTGTTTTCTTCAGATGGTTTGTATTCAGCATGGATGAAAGCTTCGATGATATCACACATAAGCAATTCACCAGTAATCTTACCACCAAAACCGATAACGTTAGCGTTCAATTGCTCTTTAGCATAAAGGGCTGTTGTCATATCACGAACCAAGGCAGAACGAACACCTGGAACTTTATTTACAGCGTTGTTGATACCAACACCAGTACCACAGATACATACCCCAAGATCAGCTTGGCCGCTAGTTACAGCTTCCCCTACTTTTTTACCAAAGATTGGGTAGTGAGTACGTGTATGGTCATAGGTACCAAAGTCAATAACTTCATATCCTTTTGATTTCAAAAATTCTGAAACCGCCATTTTTTCATCTGTTACGATGTGGTCACATCCAATTGCAATTCTCATTAGTTATTCCCTCCGATTAATTATATAAATCTAATATCATTTATCCCTACTCAAGAAAAATCAAGATTAGCTTAGGAAGCGAGCTGCAAGCATAACTGAGGTTAGCTAAAGTGAGCTGACAACAGATTATCTTGATTTTTGAAGAGTATTAGCACATTTTATTCAACATGTCGACCCGGATTTGATGACGTCCACCATCGTATTGACCGTTAACAAATCCTTTAGCGATATTTTTAGCCAATTCATCACCAACAAGTTGTGCTCCCATAGTGATCATACGTGAGTTGTTGTGGCCACGAGTCATATAAGCTGAACGTTCGTCAGATACTTCTGCAGCAACCATTCCTTTGATCTTAGTTGCGACCATAAATGGACCAGCTCCATAAGCATCAATCACGATACCAAGGTTTTGTTCTTCTTTGTTTACTTCTGCAGCAACAGCGAGAGTCACATCAACAAAGTCTTGACCTTCAGCTGTAACATCCACAAGGTGAAAGTTTTCTTTTTCTAAGAAGTCTTTCACCACTTCTTTCAATCTCAAACCTGCAGCATCTGCACCGATAACAATAGACATATTGTATACTCCTTTTTATTTTTTCTAGGCTGGATTCCAGCAGTGTATTGGCTGTCTTTAAGAAACAGTCAATTAGTCCTCACAAACATAATATACTACTATTGTTTGAAAAAGTCAATAGTTTATGTTTGTTTTTGTTGTTTATTTTTTTGATTTTTTATAAAACTTCTATCTCAAACCCTAATTCTTCAACCTGATTGGCTTCTAAGAGACGAACATTCTTCTTATCTTCTAAATGATTTTCTGCTGAATTTTAAGCAGACTATCATTTCTCTTTTTAGAATCAAAAGGACGAGATTGTGGAAGCTCTGTGGGACTAATAGGTTGTGGCATTCAAATATCCTCCAATAGTTTTACTTTACTAATAGTATACAGGAGGTCTTCCATGAATGATAGATACCTTGTTATGACGCGCTTACGCCGTAACCGCCCAATAACG
>NZ_VMMR01000055.1:0-13016 GCF_013277285.1 Streptococcus sp. 339
CTAAAGCTGATACAGATGGCGATGGCTTCACAGATAAAGAAGAAGTAGATAAGGGAACAAATCCGAAAGATCCAAACTCGAAACCAGAATCTAAACCAGTAGATCCATCAACTAAGGATACAGATAGTGTTAAAGATCCATCAGTAACATCAGTTAAAGATCCAAGCAACTTGACTGATGCAGAAAGAGCTAAGGTAGCCGAAGAAGTTAAGAAATCTAACCCAACTGCAACAGATGTTAAAGTAGGTAAAGATGGAACAATAACTGTAACCTTCCCAGATGGCTCAACAGCAGTAATTCCAGCAGCTAAAGCAGTTGAGAAAGCTAAAGATGCAGATAGTGTTAAGGATCCGTCAGCAACACCAGTTAAAGATCCAAGCAACTTGACTGACGCAGAAAAAGCTAAGGTAGCCGAAGAAGTTAAGAAATCTAACCCAACTGCGAAAGATATTAAGGTAAACAAAGACGGATCAGTAGTTGTAACCTTTGAAGATGGTACTACATCTGTTATTCCAGCAGATAAGACAGTCAAGAAATCAGATAGTTCAGTAGCAGTTAATCCAGCTACCAACCAAGATTCACCTGCTCAAGCACCAGCTGAGAAAGCAGGAGCGAAAGAATTGCCAAATACTGGTACAGAACAATCTAGCGCTTCACTTGCTCTAGCACTTCTTGCAGCAGCAACAGGGGGACTCCTTATCGCGAAAAAACGCAAGGAAGAAGAGTAAGAAATTACTTTGATAAAATAATTCATAGGATAAACATTCTGTAAATTTAACGAAAATAGATTGGAACACTATGTTCTAGTCGCCCCCAAAAGGATAGCATCTCCGAGAGGAGATGTTATCCTTTTTTTACTAGTGAATCAAATGATATAGTGGATTGAATTTATAATAGTACGGTAAGCGCGTCATAACAAGGTATCTATCATTCATGGAGTTCCTCCTGTATACTATTCGTAAAGTAAAACTATTGGAAGATATTTTAATGCCACAACCTATTGTTCCTGTAGAGATTCCACAATCTCGAAATGATAGAAGAGCTTTTGGATAAGGTGTTGCTCTATGACAATTCATCTATCTAGCCTAGGGCAGGTCTATCTCGTGTGTGGGAAAACGGATATGAGACAAGGCATTGATTCACTGGCTTATCTCATTAAAACCCACTTTGAATTAAATCCCTTTTCAGGTCAAGTCTTTCTCTTTTGTGGTGGACGTAAAGACTGCTTTAAATCCCTTTACTGGGATGGTCAAGGATTTTGGCTACTATATAAACGCTTTGAGAGCGGCAGACTGACTTGGCCCAGTACAGAAAAGGATATCAAAGCTCTCACGCCTGAACAAGTAGACTGGCTTATGAAGGGCTTTTCTATCACTCCCAAAATAAATTCATCAGAAAGTCGTGATTTCTATTGAAAGACGGGCATCTGGTCCTTTCCAATAATCTAGCTGAACGCGCTATTAAATCATTGGTTATGGGACGGAGTAAAAGAGTCCAGTGGACTCTTTTAGCCTAAGAAAAACGTGGACTGATTTTGTGTTTGGATTATGACCTTGAACGACATGCTTTAAAAGTTAGTTGAATCGCCGTATGCCGAACGGCACGTACGGTGGTGTGAGAGGGACTAGAGATTATCCCCTACTCGATATTTTTTTTCGTATTTCATAAACATTTCATATTTGGGTTTTATAATAGTCTTACAAATATGGAGGTGACAAATGAATCCAATCCAAAGAGCTTGGGCTTATGTCAGCAGAAAACGACTGAGAAGTTTTATTTTATTTCTGATTTTATTGGTCCTATTGGCTGGAATTTCAGCCTGTTTGACGCTGATGAAGTCCAACAAAACAGTGGAAACCAATCTTTATAAATCACTCAATACATCTTTTTCTATTAAGAAGATAGAAAATGGTCAGACTTTCAAGTTGTCGGACTTATCATCCGTGAGCCAGATTAAGGGACTGGAAAATGTTTCTCCTGAACTCGAGACGGTCGCAAAACTAAAAGACAAGGAAGCGGTGAGTGGTGAGCAGAGCGTGGAGCGTGATGATTTGTTAGCTGCAGACAAAAACTTGGTTAGTTTAACAGCTCTTGAGGATTCATCTAAGGATGTAACCTTTACTAGCTCGGCCTTCAACCTAAAAGAAGGGCGACACCTTCAAAAAGGGGATTCCAAGAAAATCCTGATCCACGAAGAGTTGGCTAAGAAGAACGGTCTTTCGCTTCATGACAAGATTGGCTTGGATGCTGGTCAGTCAGAATCTGGCAAAGGACAAACTGTCGAGTTTGAAATCGTCGGAATCTTCTCTGGTAAAAAACAAGAGAAATTCACAGGCTTGTCTTCTGACTTCAGTGAAAATCAAGTCTTTACAGATTATGAAAGTAGCCAAACCCTTTTGGGCAATAGTGAAGCTCAAGTCAGTGCAGCACGCTTCTATGTAGAAAATCCTAAGAAAATGGACGGACTCATGAAGCAGGTAGAAAACTTGGCCTTGGAAAATCAAGGATACCAAGTCGAGAAGGAAAACAAGGCTTTTGAACAAATCAAAGATTCAGTTGCAACCTTCCAAACCTTTCTGACCATCTTCCTTTATGGGATGTTGATAGCAGGAGTAGGGGCCTTGATTTTGGTCTTGTCTCTCTGGTTGAGAGAAAGGGTCTACGAAGTGGGGATTTTACTAGCACTTGGAAAAGGCAAGAGCTCGATCTTCCTACAGTTCTGTTTAGAGGTAGTTTTGGTATCTCTTGGTGCCTTGCTTCCAGCATTTGCTGCAGGCAACGCCATCACATCCTACCTACTCCAAACTCTACTAGCAAGTGGAGAGCAGGCAAGCTTACAAGACACGCTAGCCAAAGCAAGCAGTTTATCAACCAGCATCCTATCTTTTGCAGCATCCTATGTTTTTCTAGTTCTGCTTAGTTGCTTATCTGTAGCCCTTTGTTTCCTATTCTTATTTAGAAAAGCGCCGAAAGAAATTTTATCATCTATTAGTTAATACTCTTTGAAAATCTCTTCAAACCGCGTTAGCTGTATCTGCAACCTCAAAGTTGTGCTTTGAGCAACCTACAGCTAGCTTCCTAGTTTGCTCTTTGATTTTCATTGAGTATAAGAAGGAGAAATCATGACTTTATTACAATTACAAGACCTTAACTACCGTTATAAGAACACTGCTGAGGCAGTCCTATATCAGATCAATTATCATTTTGAACCTGGGAAATTTTACAGTATTATTGGGGAGTCAGGAGCGGGGAAATCCACTCTCTTGTCCCTACTTGCTGGTTTAGATAGTCCTGTTGAAGGTTCGATTCTTTTCCAAGGAGAGGATATTCGTAAGAAGGGGTATTCCTACCATCGTATGCACCATATTTCCCTGGTATTTCAAAATTATAACTTGATAGATTATCTTTCTCCACTGGAAAATATCCGCTTGGTCAACAAAAAGGCAAGCAAGGATACACTGCTTGAGCTTGGTTTAGATGAAAATCAGATCAAGCGGAATGTTCTCCAGTTATCAGGTGGTCAACAGCAACGTGTTGCCATTGCTCGCAGTTTGGTCTCAGAAGCTCCAGTTATTCTAGCTGATGAGCCAACAGGAAATCTGGATCCTAAAACTGCTGGGGATATTGTCGAACTGCTCAAATCACTTGCCCAGAAAACAGGTAAATGTGTCATCGTCGTAACCCACAGCAAAGAAGTGGCACAAGCATCAGATATTACACTTGAGTTGAAAGATAAGAAACTGACTGAAACTCGAAATACTACGAAATAATACGAACTTTTTCTGTTCAAACTATAAAATAGAATAAAATCTAGAAAGGGAATCTATGTTACACAACGCATTTGCCTATGTTACAAGGAAGTTTTTCAAATCGATTGTCATCTTCCTGATTATTCTCCTCATGGCGAGCTTGAGTTTGGTCGGCTTGTCAATCAAGGGAGCTACTGCCAAGGCTTCTCAGGAGACCTTTAAAAATATCACCAATAGCTTCTCCATGCAAATCAATCGTCGCGTCAACCAAGGAACGCCTCGTGGTGCTGGGAATATTAAGGGTGAAGACATCAAAAAAATCACCGAAAACAAGGCCATCGAGTCTTATGTCAAACGTATCAACGCTATCGGAGATTTGACTGGATATGACCTCATTGAAACGCCAGAAACCAAGAAGAATCTCACTGCTGATCGTGCCAAACGTTTTGGAAGTAGCTTGATGATTACAGGTGTCAATGACTCCTCTAAAGAAGACAAGTTTGTCTCTGGTTCTTATAAACTAGTCGAAGGAGAGCACTTAACCAACGACGACAAGGATAAAATCCTCTTGCACAAGGACTTGGCAGCCAAACACGGCTGGAAAGTAGGGGACAAGGTTAAACTGGACTCTAATATCTACGATGCAGATAATGAAAAAGGAGCCAAGGAAACAGTTGAAGTGACAATCAAGGGACTCTTTGATGGTCATAATAAGTCAGCAGTAACCTACTCACAAGAACTTTACGAAAACACAGCTATTACAGACATTCACACTGCTGCAAAACTTTATGGATACACAGAAGACACAGCCATTTATGGGGACGCAACCTTCTTTGTAACAGCAGACAAGAACTTGGATGATGTTATGAAAGAGTTGAATGGCATCAGTGGTATCAACTGGAAGAGCTACACACTCGTCAAGAGCTCCTCTAACTACCCAGCTCTTGAGCAATCTATCTCTGGTATGTACAAGATGGCCAACCTCCTCTTCTGGGGTAGCTTGAGCTTCTCAGTTCTCCTCCTTGCCCTCTTGCTCAGCCTTTGGATCAACGCCCGTCGCAAGGAAGTGGGAATTCTCCTCTCTATCGGCCTCAAGCAGGCAAGTATCTTGGGTCAATTCATCACCGAATCTATCTTGATTGCTATCCCTGCTCTCGTTTCTGCTTACTTCCTAGCTAATTACACTGCCCGTACAATTGGGAACACTGTCCTTGCCAATGTGACTTCAGGTGTTGCCAAACAGGCTAGTAAGGCGGCTCAAGCCTCTAACCTTGGTGGTGGTGCAGAAGTAGATGGCTTTAGCAAGACCTTGTCGAGCCTAGACATTTCTATTCAGACATCAGATTTTATCATCGTCTTTGTCCTTGCCTTGGTTCTAGTGGTGGCCGTTATGGCGCTTGCTTCAAGCAATCTCCTTAGAAAACAACCAAAAGAGCTTTTGCTGGATGGTGAATAATACGGATGCTAGACTGAAAAATGAGGCTAGCAACTGAAAGTTTTAAAATGATACATGAAGCAGAAAGCAGTGGTGAAAATCATTGCTTTCAGTTGCTTTCTTTGTACTTTAGTGTTAAATATGATATACTAAAGTTATGGAATTTATTAGAAAGGGGTTTCGCAACTTATATATGGAATTGTGCATAAAAATCTATAGATAAATCTGTAGAAGCCTATCCATATCGCAAACATAGGCTAGTAGACCTAGGCAGGGTCTACCTTGGAAAATATAGAATAGTGAGGAAAAATAAATATTATGAGACAAACAAATGTTAGAGGAAGCTTATCCCTCCGTGGTTTTAGAAAATTAAGAACGGGTGCAATTGTTGCGACAGGTGTGATTCTACTGGGGCTAGGCTTTTTAGCTCCAACTGTATCAGCCAGTGAACAAGATGGTGTTTGGGTAGCCAGAACAGTTGAGGAAGTGAAAGCTGATATTCTAAATATAGACAATTTATCACACTACACAATTAAGTGGGGAGATACATTGAGTGCTATTAGTGGGGCAACAGGGCTATCTGTTGATAGTTTGGTTGAGATAAATCGTATTGCAAATAGAGATTTGATTTTTGCTAATAATAAATTGTATTTTAGCGAAGAGGCTTTTCTAAAAGATGGAAATACAGAAGTAAAAAGACAGCGAGTGTCGATTGATAATTCTGGTAGTCGTCAAAGTTATGAAGTTGAAACAAAAACAGATACTGTAACTGGTGAACAAAGGACTACTGTTAAACAAACGACACCAGTAGCTGTGGAAATCCCAGCGGCGTCAGCAGAGAAAGCTGAAGAGTCAGTATTGCCGGCATCGAAATCAGAAACCTCAGTCTCAGTTGCGCCAAAAGCCGAAACAAGATCAGAAACTTTACATGCTCCATCTGCAGATACTACAATTGAATCAGGGAACTCAACTGAATCAAGTCCAGTAGTAGACAAGGCCCTTTCAAATATAGGGACAACAAATCAACCTGTAGTTTCAAATCCAAGTTCTGAAGCGCCAGCACCGAAAGTGGAAGAGCCAATGGTATCAGAACCAAAATCGGAAGAACCAGCGACCCCAGCACCAAAAGTGGAAGAACCAGTGTCACCGGCGCCAAAAGCGGAAGAACCAGCAACACTGGCACCAGAAGTAGAAGAGCCAGCGACCCCAGCACCGAAAGCGGATGAGCCAACGGTATCAGAACCAAAAGCAGAAGCACCCGTATCTCCAGCACCGAAAGTAGAAGAGCCAACGGTATCAGAACCAAAAGCAGAAGCACCAGAGTCACCAGCGCCAAAAGCAGAAGAGCCAATGGTATCAGAACCAAAATCAGAAGCGCCAGCACCAAAATCAGAAGCACCGGTAGCTACAAGACCAACCACGGAAGATCCAGTAATACCGAAAGGGGAAGTGCCGGCTGTACCACAAAAGGAGGTGCAGACTGTATTTAAATCGGAAGTGAGTCAAGCATCTGCTGGCAATGTTTTGGTGGGAATCAAAGGAGAATTTTTAACACCAGATCAACAAGCTATCTTAGATTCTCTTAATAAGATTCGTAAAGAGGCTTTTGAGGAGAAATTAGTAGATAAGTATGTTCCGATTAAGTGGTCAACACAACTGGAAAAAACGGCTCTTATGAGAGCTGCTGAGTCTTCTATTACGAATGCCCATGCTCGTCTCTCTGACAAAAATATTTGGACAGCTTTTCCGACTGGTACTAGAACATTTGGAGAAAACTTGGCGTGGAATTATAAAGGATTTGCAGAGGCGATTAAGCAATGGTACTCAGAAAAAGCCGATTATATTAAAAAATCAAAGGGTGAGACAGTTGCAGGTCAAACTGGTCATTATAAATCATTGATAAATCCTCTATATACTTATACAGGTCTTGGTGCATTTAATAACCCTCGTCATGAACATCACTGGATTACTGTTGCACAAATTTTAGGAGATAAGGTCGACTCGGAGGCTTTAGTTGGACAGTATGGGCCAGCAATTCAAGAAGCAGAGGTGACAGAATCTCAACTTTCCTCATTTAAAACAAAAGCTGATATTGTCGAAAACATATCTGATAGAAGAGACAAACAGTAAAGATGTTAATTCACAGGAAGCGTCTTCAGAAACAAGAGATGTAACATCGCACGGTAACGGAGCAACAGAGGAAGCAAAGACTGTAGAATCTACGGAAAGCACAGAGAAAAGTCAAGTAGAACCAGCTGAAAACACATCAGCTACGGATATGGCAGAAACAGGAAAAACATCTGTAGCTCCATCATCAGACTCAGAAAAAGTATTGACCACCACAGAAGAAACTGGAGAAGCGACTTCGTCTGATTCTAACTTAGTAAATTCACAAGAAAATAATTCTGAGACACAAGATGGAACAACAAATGCCACATCAGAAGAATCGTCAGAGTCAAAAGAAGCATCAGTTACCTCTGAAAGTGAGTCAACAGACACACAACCATCTGTAGAAGTAGGAACAGAAGAAACACTAGCTCCAAAAGACGCAGGAACAACAGTAGAAGCTGAAGAAGTTGTAACACCAGCTCCTCAAAAGGTCAAAGTCAATGTTTTTTATAACTTTGATAAAATGAAAGATATTGCAGGTTTTCTAGGAGATATCAATGGAACTCCTCTTGAAATCGCGGAAGGTTCAACAGATGATGAAGTAAAAGTGGCAGTCAAGAACCAAGTTGATGCCAAGAAAGAGGAATTACGTAAACGTGGTTATACTGTTAAAGAAGACTATCTCTATAAAAATAATGGGAAAGATTATAATTACGTTGTAACATTTTCAAAAGCAGCTAAATAATTTTCATTCCACAGAGAGTGAAATGCAAGCAGAGAGAGCGATAGGCTCTCTTTGTTTTATCTAGTGGTCAGTTGCTTACAGACAAAAGGCCAATAAGAGGCTATAATAGAAAATAGAGTAGGTAGTTATTCTAATACTCTTCGAAAATCTCTTCAAACCACGTCAGCTTCCATCTGCAACCTCAAAACAGTGCTTTGAGCAACCTGCGGCTAGCTTCCTAGTGTGCTCTTTGATTTTCATTGAGTATTATTCTAAGAAAAATAAAAAATAGAGAGCAGTTAAAGTATGAAAATTTTAATTGTAGAAGATGAAGAGATGATCCGTGAGGGGGTCAGTGATTATTTGACGGATTGTGGCTATGAAACCCTTGAGGCTGCAGATGGGCAAGAAGCCTTGGAGCAATTTTCTAGCTATGAGGTAGCCTTGATTTTACTAGATATCCAGATGCCCAAGCTAAATGGTCTAGAAGTCCTAGCTGAGATTCGTAAAACCAGTCAGGTTCCTGTCTTGATGCTGACCGCCTTTCAGGATGAGGAATACAAGATGACTGCCTTTGCTTCTCTGGCAGATGGCTATCTGGAAAAGCCCTTCTCCCTCTCCCTCTTAAAAGTGAGGGTGGATGCAATTTTCAAGAGATACTACGATACAGGACGAATCTTCTCTTATAAAGATGCCAGGGTGGATTTTGAGAGCTACAGTGCCAGTCTAGCAGGTCAAGAAGTGCTTATCAATGCCAAAGAGTTGGAAATTCTGGACTATCTGGTGAAAAATGAAGGCCGGGCCTTGACTCGGTCTCAGATAATCGATGCCGTCTGGAAAGCGACAGATGAGGTTCCCTTTGACCGTGTCATTGATGTTTATATCAAGGAATTGCGGAAAAAGCTAGACCTGGACTGCATCCTCACTGTGCGCAATGTTGGTTATAAATTGGAGCGAAAATGAGACGAACAGGTTTATTTACAAAGATATTTATCTATACCTTCTCGATATTTAGTGTTCTGGTTATCTGCCTTCATTTAGCTATTTATTTTCTATTTCCCTCGACTTATCTGAGTCATCGTCAGGAAACCATTGGCCAGAAAGCGACAGCTATTGCCAAGTCCCTAGAAGGAAAGGATAGGCAGAGCATCGAGCAAGTGTTAGAGCTGTATTCCCAGACTAGTGATATCAAGGGGGTCGTTAAGGGCGAGATGACAGAGGACAAGTTAGAAGTCAAGGACAGCATTCCTCTGGATACGGACCGTCAGACCACCTCTCTCTTTATTGAGGAGCGTGAGGTGACAACGCAAGATGGTAGCACCATGACTCTCCAGTTTCTGGTTTCTATGGATTTGCAAAAGGAAGCAGAGCAAATCAGTCTCCAATTTCTTCCCTATACCTTGCTGGCATCCTTTCTAATTTCCCTCTTGGTGGCCTACATCTATGCTCGGACCATTGTTGCCCCGATCTTGGAAATCAAACGGGTGACTCGTAGAATGATGGAACTGGATTCCCAAGTGCGATTGCGCGTGGATTCTAGGGATGAGATTGGTGATCTCAAGGAACAAATCAATAGCCTCTACCAGCATCTTTTGACTGTCATTGCAGACTTGCATGACAAGAATGAAGCCATTCTCCAGCTGGAGAAGATGAAGGTCGAATTCCTACGAGGGGCTTCTCATGAACTGAAAACACCGCTGGCTAGTTTGAAAATCCTGATCGAAAACATGAAAGAGAATATCGGTCGTTATAAGGATAGAGACCAGTATCTGGGAGTTGCCTTGGGGATTGTGGATGAACTCAATCACCATGTTCTGCAGATACTTTCCCTCTCTTCTGTGCAGGAGTTGCGAGATGATAGGGAAGAAATTGACCTCCTCCAGATGACACAAAGTCTGGTTAAGGATTATGCCTTGCTCGCCAAGGAAAGAGAGCTCCAGATTGACAATAGTTTGACCCATCAGCAGGCTTATCTAAACCCATCAGTTATGAAGTTGATTCTTTCTAATCTCATCAGCAATGCCATCAAGCACTCTGTTCCAGGTGGCTTGGTTGGCATTGGAGAAAGAGAAGGGGAACTCTTTATCGAGAATAGCTGTAGCTCAGAAGAACAAGAAAAACTAGCCCAGTCTTTTTCTGATAATGCTAGTCGCAAGCCCAAAGGGCCTGGGATGGGACTCTTTGTGGTCAAGAGTCTATTGGAACATGAAAAATTAGCTTATCATTTCGAGATGGAGGAGAATCGTTTAACCTTCTTCATAGCTTTTCCAAAAGTCGCCCAAGACTAGAGATAGAAAGGGTTTACATGGATGAAGCTAGAAGAAATTAAATCGAAACTACGGGAAAAACTAGATTTTTTTGTCAAAAAGTGATAAAATGAACAATGTAAATGGGGTGACCCATAAAAATATACAGGAGGCCTGATAAAATGGCAATCGTTTCAGCAGAAAAATTTGTCCAAGCAGCTCGTGACAACGGTTATGCAGTTGGTGGATTTAACACAAACAACCTTGAGTGGACTCAAGCTATCTTGCGCGCAGCAGAAGCTAAAAAAGCTCCAGTTTTGATCCAAACTTCAATGGGTGCTGCTAAATACATGGGTGGTTACAAAGTTGCTCGCAACTTGATTGCTAACCTTGTTGAATCAATGGGTATCACTGTACCAGTAGCTATCCACCTTGACCACGGCCACTACGAAGATGCACTTGAGTGTATCGAAGTTGGTTACACTTCAATCATGTTTGACGGTTCACACCTTCCAGTTGAAGAAAACCTTAAATTGGCTAAAGAAGTTGTTGAAAAAGCACACGCTAAAGGTATCTCAGTAGAAGCTGAAGTTGGTACTATCGGTGGTGAAGAAGACGGAATCATCGGTAAAGGTGAATTGGCTCCAATCGAAGACGCTAAAGCAATGGTTGAAACTGGTATCGACTTCTTGGCAGCTGGTATCGGTAACATCCACGGTCCTTACCCAGCAAACTGGGAAGGTCTTGACCTTGACCACTTGCAAAAATTGACAGAAGCTCTTCCAGGATTCCCAATCGTATTGCACGGTGGTTCAGGTATTCCTGATGAGCAAATCCAAGCAGCTATCAAACTTGGTGTTGCCAAAGTTAACGTTAACACTGAATGCCAAATCGCATTCGCTAACGCAACTCGTAAATTTGCTCGTGACTACGAAGCAAACGAAGCAGAATACGATAAGAAAAAACTCTTCGACCCACGTAAATTCTTGGCTGACGGTGTAAAAGCTATCCAAGCATCGGTTGAAGAACGTATCGACGTATTCGGTTCAGAAGGTAAAGCATAATCTAGCTGAATAATACAGATAAAACCTGCCTGTGAGGGTGGGTTTTTTGATTTCAAGCTACTCGTTTTAGTATAGTAAACTGAATCTAGACTAGCACAATGCTGCTTCTATAGCGTTTTGAAACTAGAACAGGACAATATAACTGCTAAAATATTTCTATAAATTCATTTGATTTTCCTAATCAATTTGTTCGTATCCTATTTCACTCTACTATAAAATAGTCTTATCAATTGATTTGAATTCCAAAATTTCATCGCTCTGGTCTTATTTCATTTGGCTATAAAAAAACTCTCCTGGGAATTTCCAGGAGAGTATGAGTAATTATTTGAACTTGAATCCTTCGTAAGTAAGCTCTGCTTTTGGATTTTGTTTCTTAATCTGTTTGGCAAGTGTCTTCATCATAGAAAGGGGACCACACATATAGACGGTTGCATGTTCGGGCACTTCTTTTTGTTCAAAATTAAGATAGCCGTCTTTCGTACTGTCGATTAGATGGAGTTCAAAATTAGGATTTTTCTGAGCATAGTTACGGAGTAAATCTAGGTAGACTGCATTTTCATCTCCACGGAAGCTATAGTAGAAGTGAACCTGTTTATCTAAAATAGGATGTTCACGGATGTAAGAGATGAAGGGGGTGATCCCAATACCTCCAGCAATCCAAACCTGATTTTCTCGTCCTTCTTCTATGATCATGTGTCCGTAAGCTCTGTCTAGGGTTACTTTGCTGCCGGCTTGAAGATTATCATAGATATTATTGGTATGGTCGCCTGAATTTTTAACAGTAAAGTAAAGAGTTTGGCCATGACCTCCTGAGATAGAAAAGGGATGCGGAGCACTTTCAAAGCCTTCTTGGAAAATCTTTAGAAAGGCAAATTGTCCTGATTGATAGTTGAAAGGTCTGCTAAGATGGATTTGAATTTCTCTAGTATCGTGATTTAAGCGTTTGAGATGGGTAATTTTCCCTAGATAGGGGAAGGAAATCTTTTGATATAGAAAAATGATATAAAAACCAGCTAGTAAGCCTAAAAGGGCATAGCTACCAACAAGAAAACTTAGAAGATTAAATGTAAGGAGACGATTGCCCATTATCATGTAGATGTGAAAGAGTCCTAAAATATAGGCTAGGTAAACCAGGCGGTGAATCCATCGCCAAGCTTCGTATTGGATGTATTTGCCTAAATAGGCGACAAGGATGATGCTGGCAAAGATATAGATGGCAAGATTACCAAACTGAGCAGCTAAGCGAGAGCCCCACAAACCGCCCATACTAAAGTTATGAAAGATTAGTAGGATGATTGAGAGAAAGGCTGTGAATTTGTGGACGGTGTAGACCTTCTCCAAACCGTGAAACCAGCTTTCTAGTAGTGGGAGACGAGTGGCTAGGATAAAAGTCAGAGATAGGCTTGTTAAAGCTAGTCCTGGAATCATGAATTGGGGAGAAGTGTTCATCCAAGTCAAAAGAGTCAAGATAAAACTAGCTATGATAAAGAGTAGTCCTTTGATTGATTTCATAGAAAATTCCATTTCATTTAGATTTCGATTTGTTGTAAATGAATTTGTTACATTTTATCATAGAAAATGTATGGTGTCAAATCTAGGTGTGTAAATCTCTGTTCTTATAAAAAACTCTCCAATTGAACTGGAGAGTGGCTGTTTATACTCAATGAAAATCAAAGAGCAAACTAGGAA
>NZ_VMMR01000055.1:13029-16895 GCF_013277285.1 Streptococcus sp. 339
ACGAAGTCAGTAACCATACATACGGCAAGGTGAAGCTGACGTGGTTTGAAGAGATTTTCGAAGAGTATTATTCTGCAGCTTGTTGCCAACGTTTTGCTAGCATATGAGATAGGCTAGAAATGGCTAGGTTAAAGCTGAAGTAGATGAGGGCAATCAGTATATAAAGACTGAAGACCTGCTCTGGTTCGAAATAACGGCCCATGAGAATTTGGCTGGCTCCAAAGAGTTCTTGTAGGGCGATAACAGAGTAGAGGAGACTGGTATCCTTAATCACGGTTACAAACTGAGAAATGCTGGAAATAATGCGCAAGACAGGATTTTTGCCATTTCTCATGACAGCTAGCACCGTACCGATAAGGGTAGAGAGGACGATGGCAATCAGAGAAATGTAGAGGGTCAAGCCAAATCCTTTAAAGATAAAGACTAGGTTATCTGGGGTCAAAACTTCTAAAATGGATTCCATAGTAACCTCCTAAAGTGAATAGGCTTTTTTATTAGCTTGTTCCATCTTGCGACCAAACTGGGCAACAGGGAAGCATAGAGAAAAGTAGAGAAGGGCAGCGCCTAGAAAGGCTGGAATGTAGTTTCCGTTAAGTGCTGACCAAGACTTGGTCACAAACATCAAGTCCACTCCAGAGATGATAGCGACTGTTGAGGTGTTCTTGATGAGGTTGACAATTTGGTTGGTCAAAGGAGGGAGAATGATGCGGTCAGCAACTTCACGGGCAAAGCCCATTTCATGGGTAACGATGATCATGTTCATCCCGTCATGCGCCAGTTTTTGCATAACTGCTAGTACATCTCCGATAGTCTCAGGGTCAAGGGCAGATGTTGGCTCATCAAAGAGAAGGAGTTCAGGATGCATAGCGAGTCCACGAGCAATGGCGATTCGTTGTTTTTGTCCACCAGACAGCATGGCTGGATAAGAATCTTTTTTATCCCACATATTTACAAATTCCAGATATTTTTGAGCTGTTTTTTCAGCTTCTTTTTTATCAATTCCTAGAACTTTTATGGGTGCGAGTGTTACGTTTTCTAACACTGTTTTATGCGGATAGAGGTTAAAATGCTGGAAAACCATGCCGACTTCCTTACGAAGAGGCACCAAATCTTTCTGGCTGGCACCAGCAACTTGGTGGCCATTGACTAGAAGACTTCCCTTGTCAACAGCCTCCAAACCATTGATGGTGCGGATAAGAGTGGATTTTCCAGAACCAGATGGTCCGAGTAGGACAACGACTTGTCCTTTTTCAAAACGGAGATTGATGTCGCGGAGTGCGTGGTAGTCTCCGTAATATTTTTCGACGTGTTCAAATTCTACTAAAGCCATAAGGAGTCTCCTTTGCATTAGATTTTATAACATGATTCTGCACCAAAAGATTTGTCTTGTCAAATCATATCTGAAAAAATTCACTAAAATTTTATAAAAAAGCAATCTGGATAGAGAAAACGTCTAAATCATGTTATAATGAAGCAATAGAATTCTTAGAAAGAGTGGATGTCTTTTTGATAACACCTACTTATGAATGGCAGTTTGCCCCGCAGGTAGAAGATGCGGATTTTACAAAGATAGCCAAGAAGGCTGGACTGGGTCCTGAGGTGGCTCGGTTATTGTTTGAGAGAGGGATTCAGGACCAAGAAAGTCTGAAGAAGTTTTTAGAACCTTCCTTGGAGAATTTGCATGACCCTTATCTGCTCCATGATATGGACAAGGCAGTGGAACGGATTCGTCAGGCCATTGAAGAAGGGGAAAATATTCTCGTTTATGGAGACTACGATGCGGATGGCATGACTTCGGCTTCGATTGTGAAGGAAAGTTTGGAACAACTTGGTGCTGAGTGCCGAGTTTACCTGCCAAATCGTTTTACCGATGGCTATGGCCCTAATGCTAGTGTTTATAAATACTTTATCGAGCAAGAAGGGATTTCCTTGATTGTGACGGTGGACAATGGGGTTGCTGGTCATGAGGCTATTGCATTGGCTCAGTCTATGGGAGTAGATGTCATTGTGACTGACCACCATTCCATGCCTGAAACCCTCCCTAATGCCTATGCCATTGTCCATCCTGAGCATCCAGATGCGGACTATCCCTTCAAATATTTGGCTGGTTGTGGAGTGGCCTTCAAGCTGGCTTGTGCCCTGTTAGAAGAAGTGCAAGTGGAATTGCTTGATTTGGTCGCTATTGGCACCATTGCTGATATGGTGAGTTTGACAGATGAGAACCGTATATTGGTTCAATATGGTCTGGAAATGTTGGGGCACACTCAGCGCATTGGTCTACAAGAAATGCTGGACATGGCTGGGATTGCTGTCAACGAAGTAACAGAAGAAACGGTTGGTTTCCAGATTGCCCCTCGTTTGAATGCCTTGGGTCGCTTGGATGATCCCAATCCAGCCATTGATTTGTTGACTGGCTTTGATGATGAGGAAGCGCATGAGATTGCTTTCATGATTCATCAGAAAAACGAAGAGCGCAAGGAAATCGTCCAGTCTATCTATGAAGAAGCTAAGACCATGGTGGACCCTGAGAAGAAGGTCCAAGTCTTGGCCAAGGAAGGCTGGAATCCTGGAGTTCTAGGAATCGTAGCTGGTCGTTTGTTGGAAGAATTGGGACAGACAGTCATTGTTCTTAATATAGAAGACGGTCGTGCCAAGGGCAGTGCTCGTAGTGTGGAAGCGGTCGATATTTTTGAGGCTCTGGATCCTCATCGAGACCTCTTCATCGCCTTTGGAGGTCATGCTGGCGCTGCAGGAATGACGCTGGAAGTTGAGAAACTTTCAGATTTATCTCAGATTTTAGAAGACTATGTCCGTGAAAAAGGCGCAGATGCTGGTGGCAAGAATAAGTTAAACCTAGATGAAGAACTGGATTTGGAGACACTTAGTTTGGAAACGGTCAAAAGTTTTGAACGTTTAGCTCCTTTTGGAATGGACAATCAGAAACCTGTCTTTTATATCAAGGATTTTCAGGTCGAAAGTGCCCGTACTATGGGGGCAGGCAATGCTCATCTCAAGTTGAAAATTTCCAAAGGTGAGGCGAGTTTTGAAGTGGTAGCATTTGGACAAGGTAGATGGGCAACAGAATTTGCTCAAACCAAGAATCTAGAGCTGGCAGTCAAATTGTCTGTCAACCAATGGAATGGCCAAACTGCCCTCCAATTGATGATGGTGGATGCGCGTGTAGAGGGTGTTCAACTTTTTAACATCCGTGGGAAGAATGCAGTCTTGCCAGAAGGAGTTCCAGTCTTGGATTTTGCTGGAGAATTACCGAGTCTAGTAAATAGTGAAGCTGTTGTCGTAAAAACCATTCCAGAGGATATTACTCAGCTGAAGACCATTTTTCAGAAACAGAATTTTTCCGCTGTCTATTTCAAAAATGATATTGACAAGGCCTACTATCTGACAGGCTATGGGACTAGAGAGCAGTTTGCCAAATTGTACAAGACTATCTACCAGTTTCCAGAGTTTGATATTCGCTACAAGCTCAAGGATTTGGCTGCTTATCTCAATATCCAACAAATCTTGCTGGTTAAGATGATTCAAGTCTTTAAAGAACTAGGCTTTGTGACGATCAAAGATGGGGTTATGACAGTCAATAAAGAAGCGCCAAAGAGAGAAATCGGAGAAAGTCAGATTTACCAAAATCTCAAACAAACCGTCAAAGACCAAGAAATGATGGCGCTGGGTACCGTGCAAGAAATTTATGACTTTTTAATGGAAAAAGAGTAGATCATAGGAAAGAGTTGGGAAACCAGCTCTTTTTTGAAAACAAATCTTCATTTTGAAAATCATCAAAAAAATGGTATAATGGTAGGAAAAGATTCGGCTAATACTCAATGAAAATCAGAGAGCAAACTAGGAAGCTA
>NZ_VMMR01000056.1:0-530 GCF_013277285.1 Streptococcus sp. 339
TGATTTTCATTGAGTAGTAGTCTCTCATGTTTGTTTAGCGTCTAAAAGAGACATTTGAGAAGATTGAAAACAGTTCTCTCTTTTCTCCTAGTATAATGATTGGTAGGAAGGGAGAGAAAAGATGAAAACAATGAGAATCTTATTTTTGTTAGCTTTAATTCAAATCAGTTTGAGTAGCTGTTTTCTATGGAAGGAATGCATCTTGTCCTTTAAACAAAGTACAGCTTTTTTCATCGGAAGTATGGTCTTCGTTTCAGGAATCTGTGCTGGAGTAAATTATCTTTATACCCGTAAGCAAGAAGTCCATAGTGTCCTAGCCAGTAAGAAGTCAGTGAAGCTTTTTTACAGTATGTTACTCTTAATTAATTTATTAGGAGCTGTCCTTGTCTTGTCAGATAACTTGTTCATTAAAAATACGCTGCAGCAAGAATTAGTTGACTTTTTATTGCCATCCTTTTTCTTTCTATTTGGGCTAGATTTGCTGATTTTTTTACCCTTGAAAAAATACATGCGCGATTTTCTTGCTATGC
>NZ_VMMR01000057.1:0-8755 GCF_013277285.1 Streptococcus sp. 339
TGCGACGGAAGTAAAAATCCATCGCCCTAAAAAACAATTAGCGAATGATTCTGGTAAAAAGAAATGCCACGCTATGAAGGCTCAAGCGATTGTCACAAGTCAAGGGAGAATTGTTTCTTTGGAGATCACTGTGAACTATTGTCATGATATGAAGTTGTTCAAAATGAGTCGCAGAAATATCGGACAAGCTGGTAAAATCTTGTCTGACAGTGGTTATCAAGGAATCATGAAGCTATATACTCAAGCACAAACTCCACGTAAATCCAGCAAACTCAAGCCGCTAACAGCTGAAGAGAAAGCCTGTAACCATGCGCTATCTAAGGAGAGAAGCAAGGTTGAGAACATCTTTGCCAAAGTAAAAACGTTTAAAATGTTTTCAACAACCTATCGAAATCATCGTAAACGCTTCAGATTACGAATGAATTTGATTGTTGGTATTATCAATCATGAACTAGGATTCTAGTTTTGCAGGAAGTCTAGTATAAAATACGGACTAATCAAGATAAAAGAATAGTGAATCATAAAAATCGATTTACTAGATACCATAGTATCTTATAGTTGCTAATAAGAAGTTAGTCTAGCAGAATGAACCTCTCATTTCTCCCCTACTAGTCCGTAATTCGTTGATACATTTCTGGTCTTCTATCTCGAAACAAGCCCCAGTTTAGGCGTTCACTTGCTCCCTTGTCTAGGTCATAAGTAGCTAACAGAACAGCTTCTTCTTGTCTTTCAGCTCGTTCTAGAATAGCTCCTGTTTCATCCGTCATAAAGGAGGAACCGTAGAAGTCAAGACTGGAACTCTGTCCGCCATTTTCCTCACTAGGCGTGACCTCTTCCAATCCATAACGATTGGCTGAGATGACTGGAACAATATTTGCTGCTGCGTGTCCTTGCATGGTACGTTGCCAATGACCACAACTATCCGTATCTAAAATTGGCTCTGAACCAATGGCTGTAGGATAAAAGAGCAATTCAGCACCATTTAACGCAAGACAGCGGGCTGTTTCAGGGAACCATTGATCCCAACAGATACCGATCCCGATCTTGGCATAGAGAGTATCCCAGACCTTGAAACCTGTGTTGCCAGGTGTGAAATAAAATTTTTCTTGATAATAATGGTCATCTGGTATGTGGGTCTTTCGATAAACACCCAGCACCTCACCATCTGCATCAATGACGGCAATAGAGTTATACAAGACATTACCATCTTTTTCATAGAAACTGATTGGTAAAACGACCTTTAGCTCCTTGGCAATGGTTTTAAAATGCTGAATAGCTGTATTGTCTGTCACCGACTGGGCATGCTGGTAGTAGTCATACTGACGTTCCTGACAGAAATAGGGACGTTCAAACAACTCGGGCAAGAGAATAATTTGTGCGCCTTGTTCTGCAGCCTGACGTACTAAACGCTCTGCGGTTTGAATATTTGTTGCCACATCCTTGGCGCATTGCATCTGAATGGCTGCAACTCTTACATTTCTCATCTTTTTCTCCTATTCTGGGATTTGTTGGGTGATACAGTGGATATTGCCACCACCTAAGAGAATATCTCTGGCTGGAATTCCGACAACTTTACGGTCTGGGAAACACTCACTGAGAATATCTAAGGCTACTTGGTCGTTTTTATCTTGAAACTGAGGAACTAGGACAGCCTTGTTGGCAATATAAAAGTTTACGTAGGAAGCTGCTAGTCGTTCACCTGCGTATCGCTCTTCTTCTCCTTCTTCATAGATGTAGCCTGGCAAATCCTCTTCGGTTACAACTTGATGAAGAGCTGGAATTGGAAGTTTATGAATAGTGAAGTGACGACCTTTTGCATCTGTTTCTTGCTCTAAGAATTCGAGATCTGCTTTTGACATGGCATACTGAGGATCGTTTTGATCATCTGTCCAAGCCAAAACAAGCTCTGCAGGACCAACAAAGGCTGAAACATTGTCAACGTGTTCATTGGTTTCATCCTGATAAATACCATAAGGAAGCCAAATAACTTTTTCAGCGCCAAGGCACTCTAATAAGGTATTTTCGATTTCCTCTTTACTAAGATGAGGATTGCGACCAGGACTAAGCAAACAACTTTCAGTCACGAGAATGGTTCCTTGACCATCGCTATGTATCGCTCCGCCTTCTAGGACAAAAGGTTTGGCATCATAAACAGGCATTTCCAAGGCCTCAGCAAAATTACTGGCTACTTGATCATCATCTTCATAGTCTTGGTAGAGACCATCTACAGCTCCACCCCAAGCATTGAAAGACCAATCCACGGCTAATTTCTGGCCTTTATCATTGACAAGAATGGTTGGGCCTGTATCACGCGCCCAGGCATCATTGGTGGGAATGTCTAAATAAACAACCTTGTCTCCAAGATAAGATTGGGCTTCAGCTAAGTAGTCTTGGTCCACCAAAAGATAGACTCTTTCTCCTTCTGCTATGGTCTTAATAATCTGGCTGAAAGCTCTTTTAGCAGCCTTTCCTTGAAAGGGCCATGAACCTGGTCGAGTCGGCCATATCATGAGGGTACCATGATGTAGTTCGTACTCTGCTGGCATACGATAGCCTAATTTTGTGGGACTGTCCATCATGATAATCTCCCTTTAAAATCTTGATAGCCAAAGGCTTTGACTAAGCTACAGTCACCCTGATCATCCATGAGATAAAGACTTGGCAATCCAATACCATTAAAGGTATTATTTTTAACAAATGAGTAAATAGCCATGTCCTCAAAGTAAAGTCTATCTCCAATCTCAACAGGATTTTCAAAACTATAATCACCAATTACATCGCCCGTCAGACAGGTATTAGAAGAAAGTCTGTAGGTATGGGCTTTTTCCTGTGCCTCAAAGCCATTTCTCAAAGGTGGACGATAGGGCATCTCAAGTACATCAGGCATATGGCAGGTCGCAGAGGCATCTAAAACCAAGATTTCCATACCGTTTTCTACAATATCTAATACCTCAGTTGTTAAATAACCCGCATTGAGCGCAATAGCTTCACCAGGCTCGATGTAAACATCGAGTTGATAGGTTTCGCGAATACGATTAATCTCAGAAATCAGCAAGTCCACATCATAGTCATCTCTTGTAATATGATGTCCACCACCCATATTGAGCCATTTGACCTCATGTAAGTAAGGACCAAACTGCGCTTCTACTGCTTTCAAAGTTGTTTGTAAATCATCTGCTCCCTGCTCGCAAAGGGTGTGAAAATGAAGACCATCCACCAAATCCAGCAAATCACTAGGAATTTTATCTAGTGTAACGCCAAAACGAGAACCAGGTGCACAAGGGTCATAGAGCGCATGGTCACCCTGTGTTGAACACTGAGGATTGAGACGTAAACCAACACTGATACCAGCCTCCCGACAACGAGGCCCGTGTTTGCGCAACTGCCTCTCTGAGTTAAAGACGATATGGTCCGTTATCTCTAGTAATTCCTCCATGTCCGCATCCTTAAAGGCTGGCGCAAAGACATGGACTTCACCCGGGAACTCTTCTCTAGCGAGCTTAGCTTCATAGAGTCCACTGGCTGTCGTACCAGATAGATACTGGCTAATCAAGGGATAGGTTTTGTAAAGGGAATATGCCTTCTGGGCAAGCAAAACCTTGCAACCAGATTCTTCTTGTACATATTGTAAAATGCGGCAGTTGCCTTCTAACTTTGCCAAGTCAATGATGTAAGCTGGCGTTGGTACTTGTTCTAACTTCATTAGTCCACCATTTGTGGATTCTCAACCACAACCCAAGGCAAACCATACTCATTCAAAGCTTCCATGAATGGATCTGGATCTAATTCTTCAAGGTTGTAAACTCCTGCTTGTTTCCAAGTACCATTCATAACTAATTTTGTCCCAATCAT
Source organism: Streptococcus sp. 339 (assembly GCF_013277285.1). Taxonomy (NCBI): domain Bacteria; kingdom Bacillati; phylum Bacillota; class Bacilli; order Lactobacillales; family Streptococcaceae; genus Streptococcus; species Streptococcus sp. 339. The sequence continues at coordinate 3,853 of NZ_VMMR01000057.1, forward strand.
GGCTGGAACGCCTGTCGTGTAAGAAATGGCTTGTGAACCAACTTCTGCGTAACATTCCTGATGGTCGCAGACATTGTAGATGTAGATGGTCTTTTCAACGCCATCTTTGACACCTGTAAAGATACAACCGATATTGGTTTTACCAACCGTGCGTGGACCAAGGCTGGCTGGATCTGGAAGCAAGGCTTTTAAGAATTGAATTGGAACAATGTCTTGTCCATTGAAGTTAATGGTATCCGTACGAAGGAGTCCAACATTTTCAAGACATTTCATGTGCGTCAAGTAAGATTGACCAAAGGTCATAAAGAAACGAATGCGTTTGACACCTGGAATGTTCTTGACCAATGATTCAATTTCTTCATGGTGAAGGAGATACATGTCTTTTTGTCCGACCTGAGGGAAATCGTACTCACGCTTGATTGACATAGCTTCCACTTCAACCCACCTACCATCTTCCCAGTAAGAACCTGGCGCAGAAACCTCACGTAGGTTGATTTCTGGGTTAAAGTTTGTCGCAAATGGATAACCGTGGTCACCACCATTACAGTCTAAAATGTCGATATAGTGGATTTCATCAAAGTAGTGTTTGAGAGCATAGGCAGAAAAGACGCTGGTCACACCTGGGTCAAAACCAGAACCAAGAAGAGCGGTCAAGCCAGCTTCTTTGAATTTCTCCTGATAAGCCCATTGCCATGAGTAGTCAAAGTAGGCTGTAAAACCAAGTTCCTTGCAACGTTTCTCATAGATGGCACGCCACTCAGGGTCTTCTGTGTCTTCTGCTTCGTAGTTGGCTGTATCGATATAGTGAACACCTGTTGCCAAACAAGCATCCATAATGGTTAAATCTTGATAAGGCAGAGCTACATTCAAAACAGCTTCTGGTTTGTAGCTTCCAATCAGGGCAATCACTTCTTCAACCTTGTCAGCATCAAGTGCTGCAGTTTCAATTTTAGTACTTGTTTTGCCTTCTAGCTTCGCTTTCAAGTCATCGCATTTTGACTTGGTACGGCTAGCAATCATAATCTCTGTAAATGTTTCGCTATCTTGACAAATCTTTGAAATAGCAACTTGGGCAACGCCCCCACAACCAATAACTAGTAAACGACTCATTTTTTTCCTTCCTCTTCTTCTAAAATGTCCTCAACATACTTGGGCAACATAAAGGATCCCACGTGTAAGTTTGCAGTGTAGTATTCTGTGAAAAGCTGGCGTTTTTTCCAACCTTCCTTGTCAAAATCTTTGACAGGGTGGTATTTTTTCGATGCAAATCCAAACAACCAATAGCCAGCTGGGCTAGTTGGAATATGGGCCTGATAAACCCGACTGATTGGAAAGGCTTGATTGACCTTGCGGTGCATGCTTCGGCAGGCCGACTCATCCTCGTCAAAGAAGGGACTCCCATGCTGGTAAATCATGATGCCGTCTTCCTTCAGAGCTCGATAACTATTGCCGTAGAATTCCTTGGTAAAGAGTCCTTCCGTATGTCCAAATGGATCCGTCGCGTCGTTGATGATAATATCATAGTCATCTTCGCAGTTTCGCAAAAAGCGTAGCCCATTTTGGTAGTAAATAGTAACACGTGGATCATCTAGCCCTGCAGCAAAGTCTGGGAAATACTCACGACAAACCTCAACCAACATCTCATCTGGTTCCACGATATCGATTTGTTCCAGCTCAGGATAGAGTGTTAATACTTGAGCAACACCACCGTCGCCACCCCCAATAACCAAGACTTTCTTTGGATTGGGATGCACAGCCATGGGAACATGAACGGTCATTTCGTTGTAGACAAAGTCATCCGCATCTGAAAACAAGACGTGCCCATTTAAAATCAGTATTTTCCCAAAAGCTGGGGTATCCAAGACTTCGATATCCTGCCATTCACTTTTACCAGCGTAGAGTTGCTTGGCTGTTCGCAGGGACAATTTGACATCTGGAGTATGAACTTCAGAAAACCATAAATCCATCTAGTTATCCTTTCTCTTAATGACGTTGATGTGATTGACCTCAGGATCTTCCGTCCCTTGGAGGGAGCAACCACGTTCCTTGGCAAATTGGATATAGTCGACAATTTCACGAGTAATGCGTTCACCAGGAGCCAAGATAGGAATCCCTGGAGGATAGCACATGACAAATTCTCCACAGACCTGTCCAACAGATTCATCCAAGGTCAAACTTTTTCTCTCTGAATAGAAGGCTTCCTGAGGAGATAACACCAACTCGGGCTGAATATATTCTCCTGCTATCAAGTCCTTCCCATCTCGTGAATAGAGTCTCTTGATGTCAGCCAAAGCACCGACCAAGCGCTCGATGTCTTGGATGCGATCACCAATCGAAATATAGGCCAAGATATTGCCAATATCACCAAACTCAATCTGAATGTCGTATTCGTCTCGTAGGAAGTCATAAACCTCGATACCTGTTAAGCCAATACCCTGAGTGTAAACTGACAGCTTGGTTACATCAAAATCACAGACCGACACACCATCTATTAACTCTTTTGAGTAGGCATAGTATCCACCGATAGCATTGATTTCACGGCGAGCATACTCAGACAGTTCAATGACCTTCTCAAACGACTCTTTACCACGAAGGGCCAAGTTGCGACGTGAAATATCCAAACTAGCCATCAACAGGTAAGAAGCAGATGTTGATTGGGTCAGGTTGATGATCTGACGAACGTATTCAGAATTCATCTGCTCCCCGATAAGTAAAATGGAGCTTTGGGTCAAACTCCCACCAGACTTATGCATGGAAACTGCTGCCATATCAGCCCCTGCATCCATAGCAGAAATTGGAAGTTTATCAGTGAAATGCAAATGCGCTCCGTGGGCTTCATCTACTAAAACCATCATGCCAGCTTCATGAGCCATTTCTGTCAAACCCTTTAGGTCTGAACAGATGCCATAGTAAGTAGGATTGTTAATCAAAATGGCCTTGGCATCTGGATGGTCCTTTATGGCCTGGGCTACTCGGTCATTTTCAAGACCTAAAGCGATACCAATCTTAGGATCTACACTCATCTCGATATAGATGGGAATGGCACCACATAGAACCAGCGCATTGATGGCAGATTTGTGAACATTTCTCGGAAGAATAATCTTATCTCCTGCCTTGCAGGTTGACAGAATCATAGTCTGCACCGATGAGGTTGTTCCACCAATCATGAGAAAAGCATGGCTAGCTCCAAAAGCATCTGCAGCCAGCTCCTCTGCATCTCGAATAATCGAAATAGGGTGTCCTAGATTATCCAAGGGTTTCATCGAATTGACATCAATGCCTACACATTTTTCTCCTAACAGTTCGACAAGTTCTGGATTTCCTCGTCCACGCTTGTGACCTGGAACATCAAAGGGAACAATCCGTTTCTTGCGTAACTTCACCAAAGCCTCATAAATTGGGGCTTGGTTTTGATCTAACTTCTTCAAGACTTACTCCTTTACCGTATTTTTAGTGCCTCAAGAAGATAAAGGCGACTAAAGGTTGACTCATGAAAAAAGAGCAGGTTTCCACCTGCTCTGCAATCTTCTGACGTTTTTATGTTTGTTTCTGTTGAGTATGTCTGTTCCCGATGTTTCCTAACTCTCTAGTAGCAAATATTACGTACTTTATTGATCGTTTCACAAGATGACGTGTGCTTTCACCACACTAAAAATTTATGAATTAGGACAAGTGTCCTAACATCAACTTATAAAAGTAGGCTTTTAACCCTATCAATAATGTGGTTTTTCAACCACGCTTCGGCATTCAACCCTGCCTGTCCGTAGGCATTTTTTACTCGGGTTTATATTTGCTAGAAAACATCATCTCATTTTCTAAGCTTTATTACTATATCATGTTTTTAAGAACTTGTAAAGCGGTTTACGAAAAAAATATAAAAAGTTCGCAAAATAGTTGGATTTTATTTGATTTAATACTCATTATTCTCTTGTAAACGATTATAAAGTGAACAAAATGTTTATCCTATTTAATTTAAAATTTTTTATGCTATTCTATACTCTTTACCTTCGGTGTTTGATCTATCAGAGAAGATGTCGATATTTTTATATCATTAAAATCGTGCAACTTTTTTCAGATACTTTTAAAAGATTGATTTCATTACCTCTTTCCTTTATACTGGATAAAAAGGAGAATAGTATGTCAGAAACAAATCACGAAATCGATTCAAATTTTGCAGGTCGTTTAAATATCCTGCGTGCGGGTGTTCTTGGTGCCAATGATGGGATTATTTCCATTGCTGGTGTGGTTATCGGAGTTGCTAGTGCCACGACCAATATCTGGATTATCTTTTTATCAGGATTTGCAGCTATCTTAGCTGGTGCCTTTTCAATGGCTGGTGGAGCATATGTATCCGTTTCAACTCAAAAAGATACTGAGGAAGCAGCCGTTGCGCGTGAGCAGCTCTTGCTAGACCAAGATATGGAACTAGCCAAAAAGTCCCTCTATGCTGCCTATATCCAAAATGGAGAATGCGAAACCTCTGCTCAACTTTTGACTACCAAAGCCTTTTTAAATAATCCACTCAAGGCTTTGGTAGAGGAAAAATACGGTATTGAGTATGAAGAGTTTACCAATCCTTGGCATGCTGCCATCTCTAGCTTTATTTCTTTTTTCCTTGGAAGTTTGCCTCCAATGCTCTCAGTGACCATTTTCCCAAGTGAATACCGCATCCCTGTTACTGTCCTTATCGTCGGTGTGGCCCTTCTTCTCACTGGTTATACTAGTGCCAAACTTGGAAAAGCCCCAACCAAAACAGCTATGATTCGGAACCTAGCTATTGGTCTTTTAACCATGGGAGTTACCTTTCTGCTAGGACAACTTTTCAGCATTTAATACTCTTCGAAAATCTCTTCAAACCACGTCAGCTTCGCCTTGCCGTATATATGTTACTGACTTCGTCAGT
>NZ_VMMR01000058.1:0-2135 GCF_013277285.1 Streptococcus sp. 339
CTAGTTGAGAAAGAGTGTTTGACTCGGAAAAAAGAAGGCAAGTCCTTTGTTTATTCAGCGCTTTTAACTCTAGACCAAAGTCGGGATTTACTCCCGACTTTATCACTTAATTCTCCGCCGACCTTACTTAATCCCTTGGTACATCTGGATTTTCCGACTATTTTTCAACTTTTTTGTTTGTTGTATATAATTATGTATGCTATAATAGAGTATGGCATTTATTAAAACAACAACCAACAAAGAAGGGCGTACTCATGTCTATCTTGTGGAGGGATATCGAAAAGATGGAAAAGTCAGACAGCGTATTTTGAAAAAATATGGTCTCTTAGATGAACTAGAGGTAGAGGAACCTGATATCTTAGAACGTTTGAAACGTGAGGCAAAGGAAGGTCTACTAACAGAACCTCAATTCTTTCAAGTAAGCTATGACCTACTGGCTCCTATGAATGAGGTGGATCAGTCCTATGGTTGGATGGTCTTGGATAACCTGTTTGAAGAGTTAAAACTAACCGAGTTTCTAAAGACAGTGAAATCGAAATCAGAGTACGATTTGGCTCAAGTTTTAAAACTATTAGTTTTTCAGAGAGTCCTCAATCCAGATAGTAAGTTATCTACTTATGCTTCTCAAGTAAACTTATTTGGTCATTGGGAAATAAGCCTCAACGCTATTTATCGTTCGTTAGATAAGTTGGATACCTTGAAAGAAAAACTTCTGCTTCATCTTCATAAAGAAGTGAGTCGCATGACCAAGCGTGAAGCACGTTTAGTTTTCTACGATGTAACGAACTACTACTTTGAAACAGATATCCCCGATGAGACGGTTGTTTCAGTTGATGGTGAAATTCTAAAAGAAGGACTAAGAAGGCGAGGTCCTAGTAAGGAACATCGTCCCAAACCCATTGTCCAATTAGGATTATTTATGGATACGAATGGAATTCCCATCAGTTATAAGTTATTTAGAGGAAATCAAACAGATCCTATTACCTATCTTCCAGCTGTTGAGGAAGTTAAAAAACAGTTTGGAATTGAGCGTATTGTGGTGGTGGCCGATAAGGCTATGAATAGCTCTTACAATATTTCTGAGATGATTCATCAAAAAGATGGATGGCTCTTCTCCCAGAAGCATCGTGGACGGCGTGGCGCCTCAAAGGAGCTACAAACACAAATTCTAAATCCAAACGATTGGCAATTTAATAAGGAGTTGACCTTCGCAAAGAAGTCCTATCTACGTGAACGCAAGCTGGGAACGAAGAAGGATTCTCCACTTGTCAAAGAGAAAGTTCTGATTACTTGGTCTAAGAAATACGCTGATCGAGAACGGATTCGTCGGGAAGGTGCTTTAGAATATGCCAGCCAACTAACCAATGCGGAACTCTTTCGACAGACCAGTAAAAAAGGAGGCAAGAAATATCTAGACCTCCACTATCTGGATGAAAAAACAGGGGAACTAAAGCCTTTTTCCCCACTTGTTACCATTGACCATGAGCAGGTTGATTTTGATGCTCAGTTTGATGGTGTGAATGTTCTTGTAACAAGTGAAGTTGGAATGACAGATGAAGAGATGTTGGAGGCTTATAAAGAGTTAGCTAAGATTGAGGATTGCTTCCGCATCACGAAGACAGAGCTTGAAAGTAGACCTGTTTATGTATGGACAGAAAATCATATACAGGCACATTTTTTGACTTGTTTTATCGCTTTAATTCATCTTCGACTCCTCCAACATCAAATTAATTGGAAGATGAGTCCAAGGAGAATCGCTAATGCTCTCAACAGTGCCAAAGCAACTAGGTTACAAGATAATTACTATAGACTACAAGAAAGTCCAGATATGCAGCTACTAAATAGATTATTGGGCATGGAATGGAACAAAGGGTTCGTGAAGTTTGAAGAACTCAAAAATTACGCCAAAGCTCCATATACAACACCTAAACGAGATTAAAGAACAGCGAAATCCCTTGTGGCGCAAAGGGTTAGCTGCCCTTTTGTATTTTTTAAGTGATAAAGTCGGGATTATAGCAAAGGGATGGAGAAATTACTAGCCCAAACCCAATGAATCATGCTAGTGTTCTAAGTATTCTTGCCAGATAGCGTCAAAGTCTCCTAGGTTAAAAGAGAAACTGGCATGTTCTTCCAAA
>NZ_VMMR01000059.1:0-27300 GCF_013277285.1 Streptococcus sp. 339
CAGGTATTGAAAACCTTGATAGTATGCGTTTTATTGTGGGAAGATTTAATACTCTTCGAAAATCTCTTCAAACCACGTCAGCGTCGCCTTGCCGTAGGTATGGTTACTGACTTCGTCAGTTCTATCCACAACCTCAAAACAGTGTTTTGAGCTGACTTCGTCAGTTCTATCTACAACCTCAAAGCAGTGCTTTGAGCAACCTGCGGCTAGCTTCCTAGTTTGCTCTTTGATTTTCATTGAGTATAAAATAAGCAAATCAGTAAGAAACCCACGACAAGATAATCCTGACGCGGGTTGTAGTTTCAACAAATGTCAATTGACCTGACTAGCAATCTGTAAGAGTGCCTTTTCAAAAAGGAAACCTTTTTCATAGAGTCCTGTCTTAATCTGATAGTCTGTCTCAATCAAGTAGGAAATTACTTGCTTCAAAAAGCTCAAAGAAAGTCCTCTTGAATCTCTCAGCGCAAACTTGATTTGATAGGGATTAGGATTGCGTCCGAGAAAACTTCCTAGACTACTTGCAATCTGAGATTCTGTTTGCCCAGACTCCGCCAAAATCTTCACCTGAGTAAAAGTCCGAAATTGTCCTAGCATGACTGCAATCAGTTTGATTTCATCTTCACCTTGCAAGGTCAAATCTCTAACCAAATCGCGCGCCTGATCCATCTTTTTAGTCAGAATAAACTGAGTTAAATCAAAAATATTGTCCTGTAAGGTCTTGGGAATTGCGTTAACAATATCCTCTTCCTCGATAACAGAGTCTTCCTTATAGGACTGTAAAAAGAGGAGATTTTTCTGGATTTCGCTAAATTGAAAACCCGACTTGACGAGAAGATTTTCAAAAGAATTATTGGTAAACTGCAGACCTTCTTTCTGGCTCCACTTTTGGAAATACTGGCGTAATTCTTGTTCTTTGGCTTCTACTGCATCAAAGACCTTGGCATCACGCTTAAGTAATTTTACCAGCCGTCTTTTGCTATCCAGCTTTCCTTCCGCAAAGATCAACAACTTGGTTGTTGGTGAAGGGTTATCAAGGTATTCCTCAAACGACTTGAGTTCATCATCTGTTAAAAAGCGTTTCTTGGCTGTTGTGATATCTACAAAATGGTCTAATATCACGATTTTCTCATCCGCAAAGAAAGGAAGGCTGACTAACTCCAGTTCCACATCCTTGTAGACCACTTCTTTCATATCAAAGTAGGCAAAGTTGAGATCAGCAGAATCATAGCCAATCTGTTTCAATACTTGACTCTTCATCACTTCAAACTGACCCTGATCTGTCCCTGTAAAAAGGCTCAGGCTAGGTAAATTTGATAAAGTCAACTTCTGACTCTCTTCAATGGCTAGCATCTTCTCTCCTTTCTTCTGATTTTTCGATTTAATTTAGTCAATATAGCGCAATTTCCCACGGAAATCTTCTAAGCTCTCGTATCCTTTTTCCGCCATGATTGCTTTTAGTTCATTGGTAATGCGGTCAAAGGCACCGACGCCTTCTTTGTGAAGGGTGGTTCCCACCTGCACCATACTCGCTCCACAGAGAATATGTTCAAAGGCATCACGACCAGTCAACACGCCACCTGTTCCAATGATTTGGATCTGGGGATTTAAGCGTTGATAAAAGGCGTGAACATTAGCTAAAGCAGTTGGTTTGATGTATTCTCCACCAATTCCACCAAAACCATTCTTAGGCCGAATAACGACAGATTCGTCTTCTATATAGAGGCCGTTTCCGATAGAGTTAACGCAGTTGACAAACTTGAGCGGATACTTGTTGAAAATAGCTGCCGCTTGGTCAAAGTGAACAATATCAAAATATGGTGGCAATTTAATTCCAAGAGGTTTGGTGAAGTAGGCAAACACCTCTGCCAAAATCCGGTCTGTTGTCTCAAAATCATAGGCAATCTGAGGTTTACCTGGAACATTTGGACAGGAAAGATTTAGCTCAGTCAGACCACGAAAATCACTCTCTTGGACTTTTTTCAAGATAGTATGGGTTTCCTCTGGAGACATTCCAACCAGAGATAAGAAGAAAGTTCGGTTTGGCTCTTTTTCCTGTAAATCCAAAAGATAATCCAAATAATAGTCTAAGCCCTTATTTGGCAAGCCCATAGAATTGATAGAACCAAGTGGGACATCTTGATAGCGTGGCTCAGGATTTCCCTGACGAAAGTCCAAGGTTGCTGTCTTAGTAACAAAGGTTCCTGCCGCTGAGTTTTTGACCTCTTCTAACTCCTCTATCGTCATACAAGCCACACCTGCTGCATTCATCAAGCAATTGTCAAACTCAAAACCAGCAATTTGTGTTTTCGTTGATACCATGATTCTAATCCTCCAGATTCTTTTTATTGCTAATATTATACCATAATTTTAATTCTAGGTTTACTAGATTCTGTGGTTCTATCTATTTATTCGGAAAAGAAAGTCTAGTGCAGAAGTCATGTTATGGAAACAGCTAGTGTATTGGAAGTTTGAACAAGACTTGGGTCACAGACTTTTGAATGAAGTCCAAGCAACAAGGAGAAATCTCAACCATGAGTCCATTCCATGACTCTGTTGCTCTAGAAAACCTTGCAATAGTCAAGTGATAACGAATAAAACTTTGGATTGAAATATCTCCATGATTATCTATTACGAGGAGAAATCTCAACCTTTGGCATTTTTAAAGAAATACATGTAAATCTCTACTTTCGCAAAATGGATTTTCAGAACAGTATCCCAGTATAGTTAAAAACTATAAAAAAGAGAGGAAGTCCCCCTCTTAAGATTTTATTTGACTGCTTCTTTTAAAGCGTCTACCTTGTCCAAACGTTCCCATGGAAGGTCAATATCTGTACGTCCCATGTGTCCATAAGCTGCTGTTTGACGGTAAATTGGACGCTTGAGGTCCAGCATTTGGATAATTCCTGCAGGGCGAAGGTCAAAGATTTGACGGGCTGCTTTTTCAAGCTTGCTTTCAGCTACTGTTCCTGTACCGAAAGTATCGATACGAACAGAAACAGGTTGGGCAACACCGATAGCGTAGGCCAATTGAACTTCTGCCTTCTTAGCAAGACCGGCTGCAACGAAGTTCTTGGCAATATAGCGAGCTGCATATGAGGCAGAACGGTCCACCTTAGTCGCATCCTTACCAGAGAAGGCACCACCACCATGACGAGAGTAGCCACCATAAGTATCTACAATAATCTTACGACCAGTCAAACCTGAGTCCCCTTGAGGACCACCGATTACAAAACGACCTGTCGGATTGATAAAGAATTTTGTCTTATCATCGAGATAAGAAGATGGAATAACTTCTTTGATGACCTTGTCAATCACATCTTGATGGATTTGTTCATTAGTAGCCTCTGGATCATGCTGAGTAGAAATAACGACTGTATCTACACGTACCGGACGGTCATTTTCATCGTACTCAACTGTAACTTGTGATTTTGCATCTGGACGGAGATAGCTAATTTCTCCAGATTTACGAAGTTCTGCCAGACGACGAACCAATTTATGACTGAGTGAGATTGGCAATGGCATGAGCTCTTCTGTTTCATCCACTGCAAATCCAAACATGAGCCCTTGGTCTCCAGCACCGATCAAATCAAGTGGATCTTGGTCTGCATTTCCACGAACCTCCAAGGCTTCGTTAACACCTTGGGCAATATCTGGTGACTGCTCAACAAGTGACGGATGAACTCCCACTGTCTCAGCAGAAAAACCATATTCTGTATTGGTATAACCAATCTCTGCAATGGTATCACGAACCACACGGTTAATATCCACATAGGCATTTGTAGAAATTTCACCAAAAACGTGGACGGAACCAGTATAGACAGCTGTCTCAGCAGCAACGTGCGCCTCTGGATCCTCTGCTAAAATAGCATCCAAAATCGCATCTGAAATTTGGTCTGCAATCTTATCTGGATGCCCCTCAGATACAGATTCAGACGTGAATAATTTACGTTCTGACATAAAAATGTCCCCCCTTAAAAATAGTGTTATAGAGTTACAAAGTACTGGTAGGAAAACTCTTAGTGATAAATGCCTACCATCTTATCGGGACTATATAACTTTATCATTATACCATTTTTTAGCGCAATTTGCAGTCTTTAATGTGATATTTCGGTTTAGATAGTTCGTTCTCATAAAGCAAAAAGTTGGAGTTCAGTACTCCAACAATTTCTATTAAAATGTTTGGCGTTTCGCTTTACGCTCTGCACGACCGCGAGCGCGATTTTCAGCACGCTTGGTTTTGCGGCGCTTTTCATCAACCGCCCATTGAATTTTCTTCTTATAACCCGGTTTGACTTTTTTCTTTTTCTTTTTGACCAGACCAATCATTTCAATATCAAGCTTATCTTGCTTCTTCTCACGATTAGCACGACGATCACGGTCATAGGTATCTTGGAATTCTCCATCTTTGACCATCTTAGGAGTAAACTTGATTCCCAATTTCTCCAACTCACGGATATCCGAGTCATCACTTGGCTGATAAAGGGTAATGGCTGTGCCTGGTAGGCCATTTCTTCCAGTACGACCAACTCGATGAACAAAGAAGGACAAATCTTGCGGAATGGCATCATTGATGACATGGCTGACACCTTCAATGTCAATCCCACGCGCTGCCAAGTCTGTTGCGACAATGTACTCAAAATCCAGATTTTTCACCTGATTCATGATACGCTTGCGCTCACGAGGGGCAATATCCCCATGAATTTTTGCCACCTTCAAGCCTTGAGCAGTCAGGTAAGAATGCAATTCATCAGCACGCGTTTTAGTGTTAACAAAAATCATTGCCAAATACGGTTGCATCAACTGAGTCAACTGGTAAATTTGAGCATTCTTATCACGTCCCTTAGTAGAAATCAACCAATTATCAATGGTATCAGAAATGATCGTTTTGGTCTTGATTTTCTCCATAACTGGATTTGATAAGTATTTTTTCAAGAATGGTTGCAGTTTTTGCGGAATAGTCGCTGAGAAGACCATGAATTGCAAGTCTTTTGAAAGACTGCCAGCAATCTTATCAACAGTTTCCAAGAATCCCATATCCAAGGTCATGTCTGCTTCATCAACAACAAAGGTCTTGGCCTTGTGAATAGCCAAATCACCGGATTTAACCAAGTCGTAAATACGGCCTGGTGTTCCAATAACAATATGAGGCTGATTGCTTGCCAATTTCTCAATCTGACGAGCCTTATCCGTACCACCCACATAATTAACCACACGAACTTCCACGTCTGAGTGGGCAGCAATCTGACGGGCTGCTTGGTAAATTTGAGTAGCCAACTCACGACTCGGTGCAGTAATCACTGCCTGTACACTATCGCTAGCTTCATCTAATTGCTGGAAAATCGGTAACAAGAAAGTGTGAGTCTTACCTGAACCTGTTTTTGATTCTCCAACCAAATCTCTACCTGCCAAAACAATAGGAATCAATTTGTCTTGCACCTCTGTTGGAGCTGTAAATTTTAACTCCTCCAAGGCCTCTCTAATATAGTTTTTAAATTGAAATTTCGTAAATGACATAATATCCTCTATTCTATCTATCTTATCAATTATACCATATTTTATTCCATTACAGTAGTCTCACTTATTTAGGCTATTTCCAGTAGCTTCTCTAATAATAAAAAGGCTAGAATTTCATGGTTCCAACCTCTTTTCATACTCAATGAAAATCAAAGATCAAACTAGGAAACTAGCCGCAGNNCGTGGTTTGAATTTGATTTTCGAAGAGTATCAGTTATTATTTCCAGTTTAAAATAGCACTCAAGCCATAGTGATCACTGACTTGTGGACTCTTGTTACCATCAAATACGACATGTAAATTTTCCACCGCTAACTCTTTGGTAGTAAAGACATAATCGATTCGAAGGGGTTCAGTGTTCCCTTTCCAGCCATCAATTTCTGGTGGAACGGTATAGCTACCGCTTTTCTCTTGAGCAACTTCAAAAGCGTCTTGTAAGCCTAATGGACTAGCCAAAATAGCTTGGTAGCCTTCCTGTCCAGCTGGGTTGTTGAAATCTCCAGCTAGTAAAAGTGGCTTGTTCAATTCTTTCAAGACATTCTCAAATCGTGCCCATTCTTCTTGGAAACCTTTATCCCACCAAGAAAGGTGGACACTTGCAACTGCAAGCTCCTTACCATCAACTACAGTTTCAGCCAAAGCAACACGACGAGTATGATAGTCTGTTGGATCATCCACATCTGAAACCAAAATTTCTCTGGCTTCAATAGGTTTTTTAGACAAGATAGCTACACCTTCATGGTAGCGATCATAACCGATATGGTTATAGGCCCAAGTCCAGTAGTAATTTTTCCCTTGCTCAGACAACTTTTCAACCAAGAGTCTAACATAGTGATCTTGGTGAATAGGCTCAGCTGCTGGCAAAGCTTGATAAAGGTCATTAACCTCCACCTCTGGCGAAGTGATCTCCTGATTGATTTCTTGGAAACAAATCAAATCATAGTCTTTTTCAAGAATATCCTCAAGCAAAATCTGGAATTTTTCCTCAGCTTCTTTTTCCATCCAACTATGAGTATTGAGTGTTAAAAATTTCATTCTTTTCTCCCAAAATAAGAGGTTGGAATACAGCTTCCAACCTCAAGTATATTACAATTCTACTTTAGCAACTGCTGTTTTAGCTGCAAGAGAACCTGTTTTTTCTAATTTAACTGATTTAATTGCATCACCATTTGTGAAGACAACTACTGTTGAAGTTTCACGTCCTGCTGCACGGATAGCATCCAAGTCAGCTGTGACAAGGAGATCTCCTGCTGCAACTTTTTGTCCTTCAGCAACATGAACTGTAAATGGTTTACCTTCAAGACTTACTGTGTCCAAACCAATGTGAACCAATACTTCAAGACCTGATTCAGTCACAATACCAAGAGCATGTTTTGTTGGGAAGATGCTTGATACAGTACCTGAAACTGGAGATACAATGTTTCCATTTGCAGGTTCTACTGCAAATCCATCACCCATCATTTTTTGAGCAAATACTGGATCTTTTACTTGTTCCAAAGCAACAACTTGACCGTCTGCTACTGAGTAAACTTCCTCAGTAAGACCTTTGAAGTGAACAGTGTTTTGTTGTGCTTCAGTCATTTGGCTTGGAAGAGTTTCAGGAATGATTTCACCTGAATCAAGGATATCTTGGATATCAGATTTCAATACGTCAGCTTTTGGTCCGTAGATAGCTTGAACCCCTTGTCCTTTCATGACAAGACCCATAGCTCCTTCTGCTTTCCATTGCTCTGCATTTCCTACTTTATCTGCATCTTTAACAGTTACACGAAGACGAGTCATACATGCGTCAACATCAACGATATTTGCACGTCCACCAAGAAGGTTGATGATGTTTACAGCTTGAGAGCCTGCTGCAACTTTCACTTCGCTACTAGATTCTTCTGAACCTTCAGCAGTTTCGTAGTTTCCGTTACGCCCTGAAGTTGCGTAGTTGAATTTTTGAATCATGAAGTTTGCGATAAAATACATGATTACGGCAAAGAGAACAGTTACCCAAACGAAGTTAATGATATCCATACCGATACCAGCACTGATTGCAATAGGTGTACGAGTCAAGAACTCGATTGAACCGAATGAGTGCATACGTAGGTTTACAACGTCAGCCATAGCGAAGGCAGCACCTTGAACAAGTGAGTAAACAAGATACATAGGTGTTGCAACGAACATGAACATGTATTCGATTGGTTCAGTAACCCCTGTCAAGAATGTTGCAAGAGCTGTCGCAATCATCATACCTTTATATTTGTGTTTCTTGTCAGCATCGACATTACGGTAGATAGCCACGATCACACCCATCAAGATACCGAATGAACCGATCATTTGTCCAACTTTAAAACGAGCTGGGTGAACAGTATCTAACAATTGTTGGTAGTGACTTGCATCTGTACCTTTGAGGTTTACAAGGTCTGTTACCCATGCAAGCCATAGTGGGTCTTGACCGAATACTTGAGTACCTTTAGCTGCACCAGTTAAAATGTCATAAGTACCACCAAGAGCTGTGTAGTTCATTGGGATAGTCAACATATGGTGAAGACCAAATGGCAAGAGCAAACGTTCCAAAGTACCATACAAGAATGGTGCAAGGATTGGTGCAGTTTCTTGTGAGTTGGCAATCCAAATACCAAAGCTATTGATACCAGTTTGCACAAGTGGCCAGAAAGCTGAAAGTAGAATTGCAGCAATTACTGAACGAAGAATAACTACAAATGGTACAAAACGTTTTCCGTTAAAGAATGAAAGTGCATCAGGAAGCTTACGGAAGTTATAGTATTTATTGTAAGCAGTTGCTCCAATAAAACCAGAAATAATCCCTACGAATACACCCATGTTAAGTGCTGGAGCTTCCATAACACTAATGAAGTAATCAGCAACTTTGATTGATCCACCAAAGAGAGTTGTTACCATAGCTTCTGGATTCTTCAACATGTCTCCTGATACACCAAAGATTGTACCAGTGATACGGTTGATTAGGATAAAGGCAAGACCTGCCGCAAACGCACCACCAGCACGTTCCTTAGCCCAGCTTCCTCCAATAGCGAGGGCAAACAAGATATGAAGGTTAACGATAACCCCCCAACCGATTTGCTCTAGGACACCACCAGTAATAACGAGTGGAGCAAAGTTAGGGTTAATCATCACGATAGACTTACCGATTGAAATCATCAAACCAGCAGCCGGCATAACCGCGATAACCACCATCAAAGCCTTACCGAATTTTTGCCAAAATTCGAAAGACAAGACATTTTTGAATGTATCTTTCATCATTCAAATCTCCTTTATTTTTATTTAGGCAAACGTTTTACGAAAACGTTTGCACCTTTTATGATTTAATTATACCACTTTAATTTTTTTTGTAAAGGCTTTTATTCAAAAAAATCCTCTTTTTTCAAAAATTTTCTAGGTGCTAAATTTCAAGTTCAAATTAGCCATCAAGAATCTTCTCTGAGCAACTTCTTTATACTCTTCGAAAATCTCTTCAAACCACGTCAGCGTCGTCTTACCGTATATATGTGACTGACTTTCTACAACCTCAAATCAGTATTTTGAGCATCCTGTGGCGAGCTACCTAGTTTGCTCTTTGATTTTCATTGAGTATTAGAAGTCCCTTTTCTAAAATTTTTGTAGCAAAAAAGGAGATTTTACAACCTCCTCATAAAAGTAATTATTTTACCTAAATTTTCAAGAATCGACGCATGGATATTCCTGATCCCAGTGAACCAATAAAAATTCCAATCACAAATAGTAGGGCAATCATCAACGGACTAAATAAATCTGGACTAATCATAGATAGATTTTGTCCTACCAACGATTTGTTAACAGATTGGTAAACCATTTGATAAACAATAAAGACCAAAACAGATGGTGCGATAGCTCCCAATAAACCGATAAAGGCTCCTTCTAACAAGAACGGTCCACGAATATAACTGTTTTTAGCTCCGACCAAGCGCATGATTTGAATTTCGCGACTGCGGGAAATAATAGTAATACGAATGGTATTTGAAATCAAGAAAACTGCGACAAAAATTAACAAGGCAGCAATCCCTAGTCCCCAAACACGGATAAATGAAGCTAACTTGAAGAGTCTTTCTGTATTGGCACCGCCATCTTGAACCTCAGAGACACCTTCAATTTTTTTAACATCTTCGGCTATAGTTTTTACATCATTTGGAGTATTTGCCTCTACAATATAGGCATCATAGAGAGGATTGGCATCTCCTTCAAAGATTTTCCAGTTATCTCCCATTGTCTCGGTTAACTTTTCATATTGTTCTTCTTTACTTGAAAAGGTAACACTCTTAACCGTAGACATGTTCTTCAAAGAATCATATACCTTGTGGTAGTCATTATTTGTAACAGTTTGACCTTCTTTTTCAATTGTCTGACTGTTATCTTCCACATCCTTTCGGATATAAACTACTACACGGACATTATTTTCAATATCTGTAGCTAGTTTCGCTGTATTAAAAATAACAGATGCAAATATTGCCACCAAGGTCAAAGTAATCATGACTGAACTGACAGCAGCTACTGTCATCCAACCATTTCGTTTCAAACTTTTTAAGGCTTCAAATAAATGGCGAAAAAATCTACTAATCATCGTATCCATACTCTCCTTTTGATTCGTCACGAACAACACGGCCATTTTCAATGGCAATGACACGGTGGCGCAAGGTATTTACAATCTGGCTATTATGAGTCGCCATCAAAATAGTTGTCCCTTGTAGGTTAATCCGTTCCAAGAGATTCATAATTTCCCATGAATTATCAGGGTCCAGGTTTCCTGTTGGTTCATCGGCTATCAATACTTTTGGATTGTTTACAATAGCACGTGCAATCGCAATCCGCTGTTGCTCTCCACCTGAGAGCTCATTTGGGAAAGAACGAACCTTGTGCTTCAACCCAACCAAGTCTAAAACTTCCATCACACGTTTTTTGATATTACGGCGATTTTCCCCGATTACTTCCATAGCGTAAGCAATATTTTCATAGACAGTTTTCTTTGGTAACAATTTATAATCCTGGAAGACAACCCCAACACTACGACGTAGAAGCGGGACATCTTTCTTTTTGATCTTAACCAGATTAAAACCAGCAACTGATAGGCTTCCTTTATCGATTTTTACTTCACGATACAGAGAACGAATAAAGGTTGACTTCCCTGCTCCTGAAGGTCCTACGATGTAAGCAAATTCCCCCGGTTGAACGCTGACCGAAACACCGCGTAGGGCAGTCGTTCCGTTGTCGTATTTTTTAACGACATCTCTCATTTCAATGATTGACATGTGAGTTCCTTTCTATCTTAGCTGATTCGCCACTTGAGATAGGCATCGATAAAACCATCTAGGTCTCCGTCCATAACCTTATCTACCTGAGCAACCTCAAAGCTAGTTCGGTGATCTTTTACCATAGTATAAGGAGTGAAGACATAAGAACGGATTTGGCTTCCCCATGTGATTTCTTTTTTCTCACCCTTGAGGGAATCTACCTCCGCAGCTTTCTTTTCTTGCTCCATTTGATAGAGCTTAGCCTGCAACATCTTCATGGCACGATCTCTATTTCCATACTGGGTACGATCCACTGTTGATTGAACAACAATTCCAGTTGGAATGTGGGTTAAACGTACACCTGTTGAAACCTTATTGACATTTTGTCCACCGGCACCACCTGAACGGAAGGTATCCATCTTGATGTCATCTTCCCGGATTTCCACTTCAATGGTATCGTCCAACTCAGGCATCACTTCTACGGATGTGAAAGATGTATGGCGACGTTTGGCAGAGTCAAATGGTGAAATTCGCACCAAACGGTGTACCCCCATTTCTGACTTGAGAAGACCATAGGCATTAGGCCCTTCAAATGATAAGGTTACTGACTTGATACCAGCTTCATCCCCTGCTTGGTAATCCAATACTTCCACTTTAAAGCCTTTAGCATTACCATAACGAGTATACATACGAAGCAACATATCACCCCAGTCCTGAGCCTCAGTACCACCAGAACCTGGATGGATTTCCAAGATGGCATTGTTGTGGTCATAAGGTTCTGACAAGAGTAGAGTCATCTCATAGCTGGTCATCATCTTATCAAGTTCGGCTAACTGCTCTACCAGTTCTTCTTGAACTGACTCGTCTTCAGCTAAAAAGTCCAATAAAATTTCGACTTCATCCTGCAACTCTTCCATTTTGTGGAAGGTGTTATAGGTGTTTTTTAATTCATTTAATTCTTGCGACGTTTTTTGGGCCGCAATATTATCATTCCAAAAATCAGGTTCTGTCATCTTGTTTTCCAAGATGGCAATCTCTTCCTCTAGCCCTTCGAGGTCAAAGAGACCCCCTGAAAGAAGCTAATTTTTCACGATTTGCGTCAATTTTTTGACGGATTACTGAAATGTCCATAAATACTCCTTTTTTACATCATTTCATTATAGCATATTTTATCATTTCTTTCCATCTTTTGCTATAATCCCTTTTTTATGAAAAAAGAAGCCTTTCGGCTTCCCTTCTTACAAGACTTTTGCTGAAGTGCGAGTGATTTCTTCCACTTGAATACCATTTGCTTCAAATTTTTCTTTCAAGGCTGGTAAATCAATTGATCCATCGATTTGCACTTCGATAATGACCTTACCATCCTTACGCGGAATATTGACTGTATGGGAGATATTCAAATTTTCTTCAACGATTAGAGAAACAATCTTACCAAGAACGCCAACTTCATCTTCTGTAACAAAGCGCACACGAATTCCTTCTTCTCCATAACCAGCAATTTCAAGAAAGGCTTGGAAAACGTCACGGTCCGTAATAACCCCATAGACTTGATGGTTATCTACTACAGGAAGAATACCAATCTTGTTTTTCAACATCAGATAAGTTGCATCTTCTAGACTCGCATAGCCTGAAACAGTGACAACATCGCGAATCATGACATCTTTTACTTTTGTCTTATTTAGAAGATAATTCATCTCATAGATAGAAAGACTGGTTGCTTTTGATGGGCTAGCTTGGGCAATGGTTCCCTCAGTTACCAAACCAACCAATTGATCATTTTCGATAACAGGCAAGCGGTGCAACCCTTGCTCTCTCATCAAATCTGCTGCATGAGATACTGTTGTATCTGGACTAATATAAACTACCTTGCGGGTCATAAAATCTTTAACTGCCATGAGACTTCTCCTTTTCTATTCTTATCCCTATTATACAATCTTTTTGCAAATCTATCAAACGCTTACATTTCTTTTTCAAAATTCAGAAAAGTATGAATAACCTAGCAAAAAGAGCTCTGAAATCGAGCTCTGTGAATGAAGGTAAGATACGTTTCATTCGATTTTTTCAATTATTAGAAATTAACCTTTTAATGTAGATGATGATTACTTCGTAATCTCCATCTGCAACCTAAACTAGTCTCCCAGACTAGTTTAGCCACCTAGATATGCTTTTCTGACTTCTTCTGATGAAGCGAGTTCTTTTCCTGTTCCTGATAGGACGATTTTTCCTGTTTCCAATACATAGCCTCGGTCAGAGATTGCAAGTGCTTTATTGGCATTTTGTTCAATCAAGAGGACGGTTGTTCCTTGTTGCTGGATATCTTGAATGATATCAAAAATCTCTTGGATAAAGATTGGGGCAAGTCCCATTGATGGTTCATCTAAAAGAAGAAGTTTTGGTGTTGACATAAGAGCGCGTCCCATGGCAAGCATTTGTTGTTCCCCCCCTGAAAGAGTAGCTGCATCTTGGTTCTTCCGTTCTTCAAGACGTGGGAAGCGTGAAAAGACCTTCTTCAAGTTAGCTTGATTTTCTTCACGATTTTTCTTCAAAAAAGCTCCCATTTCAAGATTTTCCATAACAGTCAAGCCAGGAAAGACGTGGCGTCCTTCTGGAACTTGTGAAAGACCACCTGCCACGATTTTCTGAGCCGGCATTTTTTGGATTTCTTGACCTAAAAATTCAATCTTTCCAGAGCTTGGTCTAACCAAACCTGACAAGGTACGGAGAATGGTTGTTTTACCAGCACCATTGGCACCGATAAGGGAAACAACTTCTCCTTCATTCACTTCAAAGCTTACATCACGGACTGCTTGGATCATACCGTAATGCACAGAAAGATTATCAACTTTTAACATAGACATTAGGCTTCACCTCCTAGATAAGCTTCGATAACGCGTTTATTGGTCTTAATTTCGTCTGGAGTTCCTTGAGCAATTAAACGACCATATTCAAGTACGTAGATACGTTCTGTAACTTCCATGACCAGATTCATATCGTGTTCAATCAGCATGATTGTAATCTTAAATTCATCTTTGATGCGACGAATTAACTCAGTCAATTCCGCTGTTTCCTGCGGGTTCATACCTGCGGCTGGTTCATCTAAAAAGAGAATTTTAGGTTCCGTAGCGAGGGCACGAACAATTTCCAAACGACGTTGTTGTCCGTAGGCGAGGTTTTTAGCAAGAGTCTCTGCATCACCATCTAAATCAAAGATTTTCAGCAATTCTAAAGCTTTAGATTTTAATTCTTTTTCACTCTTGTAAAAAGCTGGTAAGCGTAAGAAACTAGCAAAAACATGTTGTTTGTGATGGTTGGCAAAGGCAATCAAAACATTGTCCAAAACGGTTAAATCTTTAAAGAGACGGATATTTTGGAAAGTACGTCCAAGTCCTAAAGAAGCAATCTTATAAGGTGCCTTTCCATTCAAAAGGTGACCATCTAGGGTTACTGTTCCCTCGCTTGGTTCATAAACACCCGTCAAGAGGTTGAAAAGAGTGGTTTTCCCAGCTCCGTTTGGACCGATTAGTCCAACCAGTTCCCCTTCGTTCAATTCAAGAGTCACATCTCCAACAGCTGTTAGACCGCCAAAATGTTTGGTTAACTGTTTTACTTCAAGTAATGCCATTAGTTTTATTCCTCCTTCTTAGATTTTTTAAAGAAACGTGATAGGCTCAATTCCCATGTTCCAAGGAGTCCACCTGGTCTGAAAATCATTACCAAGACCAAGGCCAAAGCGTAAATAATCATACGCACACTAGCTACGTCTTGGAGAAGCATATTCAAAATTCCCAGAACAATAGCCGATACAATGGCACCTGTAATGGAACCAAGTCCACCAAAGACAACAATAATCAAAACGTTGATTGAGTTGATGAAAGTGTAATCTTTCGGTACAACTGAACCGATAAATCCTGCCTGAAGTGACCCTGCAATACTCGCAGTAATGGCACCAAAGACAAAAGCGATGATTTTAATTTTAGTCGTATTAACCCCAACTGACTCAGCAGCGATTTCATCCTCACGAACAGAGAGGGTTGAACGACCAATTGGACTACGCAAGAAGTTCAAGGTTGCAATGGTTGTAATCACAACAAAGAAGTAAACCATTTGCCAAGTTGTAAAGTTTGGAATTCCCAAGATACCTGCCGCACCATTTGTAAGGCTTCCGCCATTGATGATAAAGATACGGATAATTTCAGAAACACCTAGAGTTGCTACTGCAAGATAGTCCCCCTTCAAACGCAAGGTTGGAATTCCGACAAGCAAGGCAACTGCTCCTGAAAGTAAAGCCCCTATCAGCATGGCTCCAAAGAAGGCACCGTAGGTTGGTGATTTAGAACCAATAATAGCTGCTGCATAGGCACCAATCGCCATGAAACCAGCATGACCAAGTGAAAATTGTCCTGAAAAACCAACGATTAAGTTGAGACCAACAGCCAAAATAATATTAATTCCAATTTGTTGTAAAATCTGTACATAGAATAGATTGAGTACTCCGACTGAAACCAATACACTAATCAAGCCATAGCCAGCTAATAAAAGGAGTAACCATAGAATATTAACTTTTAAATTTTCCTTCATCGCTTACACCTTCTCTTTCACATTTTTACCAAGGATACCAGCTGGGCGGACAATCAAGATCAACAACAAGATTCCATAAACAATGGCATCACGGAAGTCTGACATCCCAAAGGCTGTCGCAAAAGTTTCTAATAGACCAATCACAAAGCCACCAAGAGCCGCACCAGGAATGATTCCGATACCACCAAGTACCGCGGCAACGAAAGACTTAAGACCTGGAGTAACCCCCATCAAAGGCTCAAGAGAGTTATAATAGAGGGCAATCAGAACACCAGCCGCACCCGCAAGAGCTGAACCCAAAGCGAAGGTAAAGCTGATCGTACGGTTTACATTGATCCCCATCAATTGTGCCGCATCGCTATCTACAGATACAGCACGCATGGCTTTCCCCATCTTAGTCTTTTGGACAATGACCTGTAACAAAATCATCAAAATCAAGGAAATGGCCAAGATCATTAACTGCACGTTTGTTAGGCTAACTGGTCCCAAATCATAGCGAACTGTTTGAATCGCTTGAGGAAAGGCACGAGTATTGGCACCAACCAGATAGACCATGCCATACTCCAATAGGAAAGAAACCCCAATAGCTGTAATCAAAACAGCAATACGAGTAGAGTGACGCAAAGGTCGGTAAGCAAGGAACTCAATCACGACACCAAGAATAGCTGTCGCTAGCATGGCTACAATAAGAGCTACAAAGAAATTCATTTGGAAAGAATTGATCAAGAAATAACCGATAAAGGCTCCCATCATATAAATATCACCATGGGCGAAGTTGATGAGCTTGATAATTCCGTAAACCATGGTATATCCTAGTGCTAACAGCGCATAAACACTACCTAGAATCAAACCATTTACTAGTTGTTGGAGCATAAGATTCACTCTTTCTATTTATAATTCCGAGGGTTTTCCCTCACTTTTTGATAGGTTCTTAAACATCGAAACAGGGAGTGAGTCCGAGGCTCATTCCCTATTTCAACATTTTTCTATTATGGTTTTACAACTTCTGCTGCTTCAACCTTACCATTGTTCATGGTCATCATGTAAGCAGTTTTGACTGTGTTGTGGTCTGCATCGAAGCTTGTTTGACCAGTTACACCTTCAAAGTCTTTTGTTTTAGCAAGATTATCCTTGATTTCACCTGAGTTTTTAGCACCTTTTGCTGCGTTTGCTACAAGGTGAACTGAGTCATAAGCCAAGGCTGCAAATGTTGAAGGCTCTTCATTGTACTTAGCACGGTAAGCGTCAAGGAAGGCTTTAGCTTTAGCTGAAACTTCTACAGTAGTTGAGAAGCCTGAGATAAAGTAGATGTTTGATGCTTTTTCAGCAGTTGCTTGTTGTACAAACTCCTCACCGTTAAATCCATCACCACCAACGATTGGTTTGTCAATTCCCATGCCACGCGCTTGGTTTACAATCTTACCAGCCTCATTATAGTAACCAGGAACAACGATAGCATCAAAGTCTTTCCCTTTCATTTTTGTAAGGGCTGCTTGGAAGTCTGTGTCACCTGCTACGAAAGTTTCATCTGCAACGATTTCACCCTTGTATGACTCGCGGAAAGATTTGGCAATCCCTTTAGCATAGTCACTGGCATTGTCAGTGTAAAGAACAACTTTCTTAGCATTTAATTTTTCAGAAACATAGTTTGAGATAATTTTTCCTTGGAAGCTATCTTGGAAAGTTCCAATAAAGAGGTAATCTTGACCTTTAGTCAATCCATCTTGAGTCGCACTTGGTGAGATCAATGGAACACCTGCTTTTGTAGCGTTCGCTACCGCAGCTGCAGTCGCACCAGATGTCGCAGGTCCTACGACTGCTGATACTTTAGATTGGGTTACAAGGTTAGTTGTAACTGAAGCAGCCTCAGCTGTTTCAGACTTATTATCTTTATCAACTACTTCGATTTGTTTTCCATCGATACCACCTGCGGCATTGATTTCATCAACAGCCAATTGGGCACCTTTTTGTTCAGCTGTTCCGTATGCAGCTAAAGAACCTGATTCTTCAAAGTTAAACCCGATTTTAATTGTCTTTTCCTCTACTGAGTTACCAGCAGTGTTGACTGCTCCAGACTTCACTTCTCCACAGGCTGCAAGAAGTGCTACACTTGCAAGCGCCACAAACGATAGGGCAAATTTTTTCTTCATCTTTTTTGTCTCCTTATTTCTTAAATAGTCTGTTAAGAATATATCGAATTATCAGAAAATTGTCAACACTTTTCTTTAAATTTTTATCTGATAACGTTTTCCTATCGGTAAAGGTTACCCACAAAGGGTGTTTCCAGCTCTTGGATATGACAAACTCTGACTTTTTTGATAAACTTTTCCTTGCTCAAGCGCCCGACCAATTGCTCCACTTCTTGAGTTGGAACATAAAGCTGCAAGTAACGATGCTTCTTGGAATGATAGGTAATATCTCCATAATCCTGCAGTTTTTTTGCATCCCGATTATAGTAAAGGTAGATAATCAAGCCAGATCGATTGACTTTTTCAAACATGATAAATCCTCTTTCTAAGAAATCTCTCCCTATTATACCAAAAAAAGCAAACCCAGTCGAGTTTGCCTTCTATCATCATTAGTTTAATGAATTGTTGGCCATAATTTCATCAATAAAGCCATATTCAAGTGTTTCTTGGGCGCTCATCCAGTTATCGCGTTCTGCATCTGCATGAACTTTTTCGATTGACTGACCTGAATTTTCAGCCAAGATTTTTTCCAAGGTGTTACGAGTTTTAAGCAAGTGTTCTGCAGCGATCGCCATATCGGTTTGTTGAGTACCACCACCTGTACCACCCATTGGTTGGTGGATCATGTATTCAGCATTTGGAAGCATGAAACGTTTGCCTTTTGCTCCACTTGATGCGATGACAGTCCCCATAGATGCAGCCATCCCCATCACGATGGTTTGGACATCTGCCTTGATAAAGTTCATGGTATCAACGATTGCCAAACCAGCTGAAACAGAACCACCTGGTGTATTGACATAAAGGTAAATATCTTTTGTACTATCTTGAGCATCCAAGAAAAGCAATTGGGCAATAACAGAGTTGGCCATATTGTCTTCAACTGGACCTGTCAACATAATGATGCGGTCTTTAAGAAGACGTGAGTAAATATCGTAAGAACGTTCTCCACGGCTTGTTTGTTCAATAACTACAGGAATCATTTATTTCTCCTTTTGAGTTTTATTTTTGTTGGTCAAATGACTGAAGATAAGACTATTATAATATCTTGGTCAAAAAAGGTCAAATTTTTGCTCTGTTTTCATTAGACAGAAACAAAAATTCAACCTCCTTTCACGACTGGAAATCCTTTTCCAAGTCAATCTCTTTTTAATTTTATTTAGTACCGAACAAGCGGTCTCCAGCATCTCCAAGACCTGGAACGATATATCCGTGTTCGTTCAAACGTTCATCCAAGGCTGCTGTAAAGATTTCTACATCTGGATGAGCTTCTTGAAGGGCTTTAACACCTTCTGGAGCAGATACAAGGCAGACAAATTTGATATTTGATGCGCCACGTTTTTTAAGAGAATCAACAGCCAAGATTGCTGAACCACCTGTTGCCAACATTGGGTCTACGACAAAAATTTGACGTTGGTCAATGTCCTCAGGCAATTTCACCAAGTATTCAACTGGTTGAAGTGTTTCTTCATCACGGTACATACCGATATGGCCAACTTTAGCAGCTGGAACCAAGCTCAAGAGCCCATCAACCATCCCGATACCTGCACGCAAGATTGGAACAATGGCCAATTTCTTACCTGCCAATTGTTTTTGAACTGTTTTTGTAATTGGTGTTTCGATTTCCACATCTTCTAGTGGAAGATCACGAAGTACTTCATACCCCATCAACATTGCAATCTCATCTACTAGCTCACGAAAAGCTTTTGTAGAAGTATCTGTACGACGCAAGATTGACAATTTGTGTTGAATCAGCGGGTGATTAATAACTTCAATTTTTCCCATTTTTGGAATTCCTTCTTTCAATTTATTCTTCTTATTATACCAAAAAACGGTTTAAAAATCTTTCTAAACCATTTATTTTTGATAATTTTTACATTAGATCAGCCTCTTTAAGAGCTTCCTGTACTGTCTCAAGTGGTAAATGAGTCAATTCTGTTCCCTTTTCTTGATAGAGGTATTGGGCGTAGTCATCCATTCGGTACTGGTTGATATAAACCACGCGCTTGCAACCGACCTGCAATAATTGTTTGGTACAGTTGAGACAAGGAAAATGGGTTACATAGGCTGTAAAACCTTTTGGAACACCACGTTCTGCACCTTGAAGGATAGCATTGACCTCAGCGTGAAGGGTGCGAACACAGTGGCCTTCGATGACCAGACATTCGTGGTCAATACAATGCTCAGTCCCTGACACCGAACCATTGTAACCAGTGGAAATAACCTTATTATCCTTTACCAGAATTGCGCCCACTTTGGCACGTTTACAAGTGGAACGATTGGCAATTAGTAGGGCTTGGGCTGCAAAATACTCATCCCAGGCCAGTCTTTTTTCAGTCATATCTCTTCTCCTTTTTCTCTATTTTTTAAAAAATGGTAACCGTAAATCCGCTATCTTTTCAGCAGGTACCTTCATGCCATCCTTGATCCATTTTAAAAGGACTGAGACGATGGCTGAACTCCAGAAGGAATGAAGATAAGAGCTGACACCTTTTGATTTTCCATGGTATTTTTCTAAAAATTCCTGCATGGCTTGGACAAAGATTTTTTCCAGATGGTAATCCAAGGCCAGTTGAATCACTCTGGCTTCCTTTCTGGCCTCTCGGAAAAGGTGAACCCAGACCAGATAAAGGTCTGTCTTTAAATCATAATGATGCAACTGTTCCATAATATTATGGACAGTTCGTTTAAAGACGCTCTCTAAAATTTCCTCTTTGGAGTCATAATTGCGATAAAAGGCCGCACGCGAAACACCTGCACGTTTGACCAATTCAGAAATACTAATCTTGGTCAGCTCCTTTTTTTCCAAGAGTTGCAAGAGGGCTGTTTCAATGGCTTCTCTGGTTAATAAATTGGATTCTTGGTTTGATTTTCTGAGATTTTCAAGAGACTTTTCAGAGATTCTACGTTCAGACATAACATTTTCTTTCTACTTGTCACAACAGACGGATGAGGCTTTTGTTTCAAGGGTTTTCATGATATAATTGTAAAAAAAGACAGAACCTTTGTCAATGTATAACTGACAAAGATGGAGAATTTCTATGACTTGGAAGATTATTGCTGACTCTGGTTGTGATTATCGTCAACTGCCAACACCAGCTATTAACACAACCTTTGTAAGTGTCCCCTTAACCATTCAAGTAGCTGATCAGGTCTTTGTTGATGATGCCAGTCTTGATATTGACCATATGATGGAAACCATGTATGCAACCGCAGAAGCTTCAAAATCAGCTTGTCCAAGCCCAGATGATTATTTGCGAGCATTTGAAGGAGCCAAAAACATTTTCCTAGTAACCATCACTGGTACTCTTTCTGGCAGCCACAATAGTGCGCAACTGGCCAAGAATATTTATCTGGAAGACCATCCTGATACTAAGATTCATGTAATTGATAGTTTGTCTGCTGGTGGGGAAGTTGACTTGCTCGTAGAAAAATTGAATGATTTGATTGACCAGGGCTTGTCTTTTGAAGAAGTGGTTGAAGCTATCACCGCCTATCAAGAAAAAACCAAGTTGCTCTTTGTCCTAGCTAAAGTCGATAACTTGGTGAAGAACGGCCGTTTGAGCAAGCTTATCGGTACGGTCGTTGGCCTTCTAAATATCCGTATGGTTGGGGAAGCTAGTGAAACTGGAACCCTCGAATTGCTACAAAAAGCAAGAGGAGCAAAGAAGTCAGTTCAAGCAGCCTATGAAGAGTTAGTGAAAGCAGGATATGCTGGTGGCCGTATTGTCATGGCCCAACGCAATAACGAGAAATGTTGCCAACAGCTTTCAGACCGAATCCGTGAAACCTTCCCACAGGCGGATATTAAAATTCTCCCAACATCTGGTCTCTGCAGTTTCTATGCAGAAGATGGCGGTCTGCTGATGGGCTATGAAATTGATTAATTGCATTCTTGACAAGAGGTAACCATCATCTCTTGTTTTTTTGTGGTACAATAGAGCTATGAAACATTTTGATACTATTGTCATCGGTGGAGGACCTGCTGGTATGATGGCTACGATTTCCAGTAGCTTTTATGGACAGAAAACCCTCCTCATCGAAAAAAATCGGAAACTTGGAAAAAAATTAGCTGGGACTGGTGGGGGACGTTGCAATGTGACCAACAATGGTAGCTTAGACAACCTGCTAGCTGGAATTCCTGGAAACGGACGCTTTCTTTACAGTGTTTTCTCCCAGTTCGATAATCATGACATCATCAACTTTTTTACAGAAAATGGTGTTAAACTTAAGGTCGAAGACCACGGACGCGTCTTTCCAGCCAGTGACAAGTCTCGGACTATTATCGAAGCTTTGGAAAAGAAAATCACCGAACTAGGTGGTCAAGTTGCTACTCAAATAGAAATCGTTTCTGTTAAAAAAGTAGATGACCAGTTTGTCCTTAAGTCAGCGGATCAAACCTTCACTTGTGAGAAACTCATTGTCACAACAGGTGGTAAGTCTTATCCTTCGACTGGTTCGACTGGTTTTGGTCACGAGATTGCTCGCCATTTTAAGCATACCATCACCGATCTTGAGGCTGCTGAAAGTCCTTTATTAACAGATTTTCCACATAAAGCCTTACAAGGGATTTCTCTGGACGATGTGACCCTAAGTTATGGTAAGCATGTCATCACTCATGATTTACTCTTTACCCACTTTGGTTTGTCAGGTCCTGCTGCCCTACGCATGTCTAGCTTTGTCAAAGGTGGGGAGGTTCTCTCACTCGATGTTTTGCCTCAACTTTCTGAGAAGGACTTGGTTACATTTCTAGAAGAAAATCGGGAAAAATCCTTGAAAAACGCTTTAAAAACCTTGTTACCAGAACGCTTGGCCGAATTTTTTGTACAAGGATATCCTGAAAAAGTCAAACAACTGACTGAAAAGGAACGAGAACAACTTGTCCAGTCCATTAAAGAACTTAAAATTCCTGTAACTGGAAAAATGTCCCTTGCAAAGTCCTTTGTTACCAAGGGTGGAGTCAGTCTCAAGGAAATCAATCCTAAAACCCTTGAAAGTAAGCTGGTACCTGGCCTCCACTTTGCAGGCGAAGTTATGGATATAAATGCCCACACGGGTGGCTTTAACATCACTTCTGCCCTCTGTACCGGCTGGGTGGCGGGAAGTCTGCATTATGATTAAAGAACTTTTAATAGAAAAAATCGGAAGATTACTCCTCCGATTTTATTTTGCTTGAGTTTGGACATAGTGGGCAATGACATCTGATGTGTACTGGGCTGTTCCAGTACCAAATTTGTCAATATTTTCCTTAAACTCTGGGTTATAGACGTAGCCTTTACCGATATGACCGAATACTTCAATAGTACAATCAAATCCATAAGTACGAATGGCTTGCAAGAGCTTGGCTGTTTGCTCTTGGTTTTCAGTTGCTGTTACAGGCAGACCAGCTTGAAGATTTTGTGCTAAGGCTTGAAAAACTTGGTTGAAGGCAGCCGTAGCCTCGTCTTCGTGACCTTTCTGGCGCTCCAGCGCTTGGTCCATGACTTCTTGTCCATATTTCTCTACCGCCTCTTGGTGGTATTTTTGATGGTCTTGGTAGTTAAATCCAGCAAATTTCTCTTGAATGCTCATTTCTCTTTCTCCTTTTTGTTCTTGAATGGTTTTTTGCAAGGTTGAAATCAAGGTATCCAGATGTTCCCTTTCTCGAGTCAAATAGTCCAACTGCCTGGTCAAATGAGGCAATAAATCTGTCCTTTCTTCCTTTAATAGCTCTGCTATTTTTTCTAAAGAAAAGCCTAGATATTTGTAGTAAAGAATGACCTGGAGACGTTCCAAATCCTCCTGACTGTAGGTTCGATAGCCGTTTTCCGACTTTAAAGGAACCAAAAGTCCTATCTTATCGTAGTGGTGCAGGGTCTTGACAGAGACACCCGAAAGCTGTGCAGCTTCTTTTATATGGTACATGATTTCCTCCTTATACTCAATGAAAATCAAAGAGCAAACTAGGAAGCTAGCCGTAGGCTGTACTTGAGTACGGTAAGGCGACGCAGACGTGGTTTGAAGAGATTTTCGAAGAGTATTACACTGATAGTATAACCCCTCCCCTTAGGTCAGAGTCAAGCGTTTTTGCGAAATTTTTTACTTTATCATAACATGAAAATGGTTTTCTTGACAGACCTTAGAAAACATGATAGGATAGTCAAGTCTATCAATCAAAAGAAACGCTCATTTTGAGTACTGATGAGGCTATTTGCCAAGGGCAGTAGCTTTTTCTTTTGTAACACTAATTTTAGGAGTTTAACTATGTCTGAAAAATCGCAATGGGGGTCTAAACCGGGCTTTATCCTAGCATCTGCTGGTTCAGCCATCGGACTTGGTGCCGTTTGGAAATTCCCCTATATGACTGCTGCTAACGGTGGAGGAGGCTTTTTACTGGTCTTTCTCATTTCCACTATTCTAATCGGTTTCCCCCTTTTGCTAGCTGAATTTGCTCTCGGCCGAAGCGCTGGTGTCTCAGCAATCAAAACCTTTGGAAAACTAGGCAAGAATAGTAAGTACAACTTTATCGGTTGGATTGGTGCCTTTGCCCTCTTTATCCTCTTATCTTTCTACAGTGTTATTGGTGGCTGGATTTTAGTCTATCTAGGCATTGAGTTTGGAAAATTGTTCCAAATTGGTGGAACGGGTGATTATGCTCAGTTATTTACTTCAATCATTTCAAATCCAGCCATTGCTCTAGGAGCTCAAGCGACCTTTATCCTATTGAATATCTTCATTGTATCACGTGGGGTTCAAAAAGGGATTGAAAGAGCTTCGAAAGTCATGATGCCCCTGCTCTTTATCATCTTTGTCGTCATCATCGGTCGTTCTCTCAGTTTGCCAAATGCCATGGAAGGGGTTCTTTACTTCCTCAAACCAGACTTTTCAAAACTGACCAGTGCTGGTCTCCTCTATGCTCTGGGACAATCTTTCTTTGCCCTCTCACTAGGGGTTACAGCCATGCTGACCTATGCTTCTTACTTAGACAAGAAAACCAATCTGGTCCAATCAGGAATTTCCATCGTAGCCATGAATATCTCGGTATCCATCATGGCAGGTCTCGCCATTTTCCCAGCTATGTCAGCCTTCAATATCCAGTCTGAAGGGGGACCGAGCTTACTCTTTATCGTCTTGCCTCAACTCTTTGACAAGATGCCTTTTGGAACCATTTTCTACATCCTCTTCCTCTTGCTCTTCCTCTTTGCGACAGTCACTTCTTCCGTCGTTATGCTGGAAATCAATGTGGGCAATATCACCAACCAGGACAACAGCAAGCGTGCCATGTGGAGTGCCATTTTGGGAATCTTGACCTTTGTCTTTGGCATTCCCTCAGCCCTATCTTACGGTGTCATGGCGGATGCTCACATCTTTGGGAAGACCTTCTTTGACGCTATGGACTTCTTGGTTTCCAATCTCCTCATGCCATTTGGAGCTCTCTGCCTTTCACTTTTTACAGGCTATATCTTTAAAAAGGCTCTTGCAATGGAGGAACTCCATCTTGATGAAACCGCATGGAAACAGGGACTGTTCCAAGTCTGGCTCTTCCTTCTTCGTTTCGTCATTCCAATCATCATCATCGTGGTCTTCATCGCCCAATTTATGTAATCAAAAAGGACTTGAGTAGTAAACTCAGGCCCTTTCTTTTTTATGGATGGCTAACAATCACTTCCAAACCTTGCCCTTCCAGAGTCCAAGCTTCAACATCACTTGGTAAGATAAAGTGACTGCCTTTTTGGATTGGATAATTTTTCCCGTCAACAGTCAGTTGACCTTGACCGGCTAAGACACTCAATAAGCTGTAGTCAGCTGTCTTTTCGAAGTCAACTTTTCCAGTAATTTCCCACTTGTAAACTGCAAAGAAATCATTGGATACAAGGAGAGTGGAACGCAAATCATCTGCTTTAACAGTTACAGGACGGCTATTTGCAGGCTCACCAATGTTTAAGACATCAATGGATTTTTCAAGATGAAGTTCACGCAAGTTGCCCTTATCGTCCTTGCGGTCAAAGTCATAGACGCGATAGGTGGTATCGCTAGACTGCTGGGTTTCAAGAATCAAGATGCCAGCCCCAATGGCATGCATGGTGCCACTTGGCACATAGAAGAAATCTCCAGCCTTAACAGGCACTTTTGTCAGCAAGTCATCCCAATTCTTGTCCTCGATTTGCTGGCGGAGTTCTTCTTTTGACTTGGCATTGTGGCCGTAGATAATCTCTGAACCTTCATTCGCAGCGATGATGTACCAGCACTCTGTTTTTCCAAGCTCGCCTTCATGCTCGAGTCCATAAGCATCATCTGGATGAACTTGAACACTGAGCCAGTCGTTGGCATCCAGAATCTTAGTCAAAAGCGGAAATACAGGCTCAGGACGATTGCCAAACAATTCACGGTGTTCTGCATACAAAGTAGCTAGATCTGTTCCCTCAAAACTACCATTGGCAACTTTAGAAACTCCATTTGGGTGAGCTGAGATAGCCCAGTATTCCCCTATTTTTTCACTTGGGATGTCGTAGCCAAACTCATCACGTAGCTTGGTTCCACCCCAGATTTTTTCTTGCATAACTGATTGTAAAAATAATGGTTCTGACATTTTATTCTCCTGTCTGATCTTTCTTCCTTCATTATAACAAAAAAAGAGTTCCATTTGAACTCTTTTTTACATCTTATAAAGCAGGGAGAAGATTTTATAAAAATAGTAAACAAATGTGCTCTACTCGATGCTTGCTCCATTGCTATCAATGACATCCTTGTACCAATAGAAGGACTTCTTCTTGCTACGTTTGAGAGTCCCATTTCCTACATTATCTCGATCTACATAGATAAAGCCATAGCGCTTATTCATTTCCCCTGTGCCAGCTGAAACCGGATCGATACATCTCCAAGTCGTATAACCAAGCAAGTCAACCCCGTCTTGGTAAATGGCATCTCGCATGGCCTTGATGTGGGCCTCTAAGTAAGTAATCCGATAGTCATCTGCTACATAACCATTCTCATCCGGTTTATCCATAGCACCGAGTCCATTTTCTACGATAATACTAAACTAAAATCAAAAAGCATTATATAATAGTAATATGAAATCAACTAAAGAAGAAATCCAAGCTATCAAAACACTTTTAAAAGACTCTAGTACAGCTAAATATCATAAACGCCTTCAAATCGTTCTATTTCGTCTGATGGGTAAATCTTATAAAGAGATTATAGAGCTTTTAGACTGTAATCAAACAACGATTTGGCCAACTGTAAAAAAATATGAGGAGTTCGGACTCGATTCTCTCCTTCAAGAAACACGTGGTGGTCGTAACCATGCATATATGACAATTGAGGAAGAGAAAGCCTTTCTTGCCCGTCATTTGAAGGCTGCAGAGGCAGGAGAATTTGTTACAATTGATGCCTTATTTCAGGCTTATACAAAGGAGTTAGGTCCTTCCTACACATGTGATGCCTTTTATCAACTCTTGAAGCGCCATGGTTGGCGAAATATTAGGCCACGTCCAGAACATCCCAAGAAAGCAGACGTTCAAACCATTGTCGCGTCTAAAAATAAAATCTCAATTCAAGAAGACAAGAAAGCGCTTTAAAACCAGTAGGCATTTTCGTAAGGTTCGCTTGATGTACCAAGATGAGGCTGGTTTCGGTAGAATCAGTAAACTGGGATCTTGTTGGGCTCCAATGGGAGTAGGTCCACATGTCCATAGTCACTATATACGAGAATTTCGCTATTGTTATGGAGCTGTTGATGCCCATATTGGAAGATATCATGAATCAACTTCAAGATGTT
>NZ_VMMR01000006.1:0-33697 GCF_013277285.1 Streptococcus sp. 339
CACGTAAGTTCTTTTCCCATGTGAAGAGAGTTCTGACGCCAACATCAAAAACCTTGGCTGCCTCGACATGGCTGTGCCCCTCTTTGATGTAATCTAATGCTCGCTGTTTAAAATCTGTACTATATGCCATAGCTTTATTATAACATGCTTGTTTGAAACTAAGCAACTATAACTATTTTTTTAAACTCAATAAGTTCTGTACTCTCATTCAAAATTTGCTCGTCAAAAAAAATAATCCATACTAACACTAAGTCTTTTAGCTAGTTGATGCAATAATTCTGAACCTGGAGTATATTCTCCGTTCTCCAAACGACTAATCTGACCTT
Source organism: Streptococcus sp. 339 (assembly GCF_013277285.1). NCBI lineage: Bacteria > Bacillati > Bacillota > Bacilli > Lactobacillales > Streptococcaceae > Streptococcus > Streptococcus sp. 339. Next base: position 327 of record NZ_VMMR01000006.1, read on the forward strand.
GCTTACAAATTCCTTCAGCTAACTCTTTCTGAGATAATTTCAATTCTTTTCTTCTGCTCTTAATTCGAGTAGCTAATAAGCTTCCCACACTATTTCCTCCAATCTACTACTGCTAATCATTTTATCACGATTTCTGTAACAATTAAAATACATTTAAATTACTCTAATGGGATGTTGAAGCCTCTCTCTTTACTATCAATTGCAAAATTTATAGTGTTAACTAATTTCTCCAATCTCCTCACTTGATGTTCATACTCGTCTATATATTCATTCATCTGTTTTTGACAATCTTCAATCTCTTTCTCCCCCAATTATTCACACCTAACACAAAAAGCATCCAGAATCGATATGAAACCGAGGATTCTAGGTGCTTTCTCTTTTCACCCATTGGGTGCTGTTTTTACTGGACAAAAGGGAGTTTCTCCTTTATGATATAATCGAAAACAAAATCAAAACAAAGGAAATTCCAATGACCAGTATATAAAATAAATCTACGAAAAACAATACTTTATCACACTTTTCTTTCGATGGTGGAAATCTGACCAATCAAGCTGGTCTTCTGCTCTTCAAAGAACTCTTCACAAAGTTGAATCTAAAAGAAACTATTTCAAAACATCTTGTGAGCGATGATAAACGACGCTATTATCACTATTCGGATGCCGATATTGTCATCCAATTTCTCTTTCAAATCCTTACAGGCTATGACATAGACTATGCCTGTAAGAAATTAAAATCAGATGCTTATTTTCCAAAACTGTTGGAAACTGGACAAGTTGCGTCTCAACCAACCTTGTCTCGCTTTCTGTCACGTTCAACAGAAGCAACTGTTGGGAGCTTGCGAAGACTAAACTTTGAACTGGTTCAACTCTTTTTACAAATGCAAAGCCAACCCAGTCTTATCGTTGATGTGGATTCCACTCATTTTACCACTTATGGGCATCAAGAGGGAGCCGACTATAATGCTCATTATCAGGTGACAGCTTATCATCCCCTTTATGCCTTTGAAAGCCAGACTGGCTATTGTCTGAATGCCCAGTTACGTTCTGGAAATCGCTATTGTTCAGAAGGAGCAGATGCCCTTATTCACCCCATTTTAGAGCAGTTTGACCATCTGATTTTTCGTATGGATAGCGGTTTTGTGAGCCCAAAACTCTATGATTTACTGGAAGATAGAGGTCATGCCTATTTGACCAAACTGAAAAGGAACACTGTTCTGAGTCGCTTGGGAGATTTAACCTTGCCTTGTTCAGAGGATTTGAGTATTTTACCTCATTCTTCCTATTCAGAGTCCCTTTATAAAGCCGATTCTTGGCGCCAGCCACGTCGTGTTTGCCAATTTTCCCAAAGACAGGAAGGGGAATTGTTCTATGATGTGGTCTCTCTTGTAACCAATTTAAGCAGTGTAGATAGTGAGGAGCTGTTTCAATTCTATCGTGAACGAGGGAATGCTGAAAACTTTATCAAAGAAAGGAAAGCAGGATTCTTTGGGGATAAGACAGATAGTTCGACCATGGTTAAGAATGAAGTACGTATGATGATGGGCTATCTGGCTTATAATCTCTACCTCTTTTTAAAGCAGCTAGCTGGTGATGAAGTAAAGGCCTTGACTATCAAGCGTTTTCGACCTCTCTTCCTTCATATTGCCGAAAATATGTCTCTACTGCTAGACGACATATTCTCAAATTCTCAAGTCTATACGCCTATTCAAAACAGTTTCAAGCCTTATTTGATACAATCTGCCAGATAAATCTGATACTCCCTGTTCCATATAGAGCTAGAGGGCAGGGGAAAACATGCCTAACAGAATAAGTCACCTTATTTTAAAAATCGAGCATCAAACCAAGGGAGGAGTCTGCCCTTTTTTAGGAAAAAATCAAGACAAATCTCCTCAATCATGTCTCGAACATCAGAAATTAAGCAAAATCACCAGAAGGATAGTAGTTTAACTAACTTTTCTGGTAATTTTCGAAGAGTATTGTTTCTTTCGTCATACTTCAAATAGTCTAGCCACATACATTTGAAGCTGCTACCTCAATACAAGCAGGCTTGAGGGTCGCTCTTGGGTTCACCGATAGATAATAGGCACGTAGGCCTTGCACATTAGATTTATAGTATATTAAAATAATATATGAACAAATCGATTAGGAAAGGCAAATTAATTTTTATACTCAATGAAAATCAAAGAGCAAACTAGGAAACTAGCCGCAGGCCGTACTTGAGTACGGTAAGGCGACGTTGACGTGGTTTGAAGAGATTTTCGAAGAGTATTAGAAATGTTTTAGTAGCTATGATGTCCTATTCCAGATTCAATCCACTATACGATAGACTCGTCGTATAAAAAGACCGCAATACATAGATTGCAGTCTTTCTTTATTTTTTCGCTTGGTAACGACTGGTCAGGATGAAAATCACGGTAAAGACCAACATCATGACACCATAAACAGGTAATGTTTGTCCTGTTAAGGTTGCAATTTCAAGCAGTTTTTGAATTCTTGGGAAGAGAGCGGTAGCTAGGAAACCTCCTACTGACCAAACAATCAAGAGGACACGCCATAGGGTAAATGGCATGCAGGCTCTAAATACGGATAAGAAACCAATTGACCCCAAGAGATAATAGAGTAGAGTTGAGATTTCTAACTCAGACCAACCTTGGCTACTCCCAAATATTTTCACAAACAGGACGCTGAAGACGACCATGAGAGCGCTTGGTAGGGCACGAAGCATGGATCTTCTGAGAAAGTTTGGCTCAACAGGTTTGATATTTCGCTCAAAAGTCAGAACGAATGGTGGGAAACCTTCCACAAACTGGTCAATCATGGTAATCTGGATCGGAATGAAGGGGAAAATCAAAATCCACTCTGACCGACCTAGTAAAGCACTGGCAATACAGATGACTGCTAACAGGAAGGAATAGATGGTCTTTATCAAGAAAATCGGGGCGATGTGGGCAATGTTATTGACCACGCGACGACCCTCGAAGAGAATCTCAGGAACATCATTAAAGTCTGAGTTCAAGAGAACCAGATTGGCAATCTGACGGGTTGCTGGATCCCCCTCCGCCATCACGATAGAACAATCCGCCTCACGAAGGGCCAAGATATCATTAACCCCGTCCCCTGTCATAGCCGTTGTATGACCCGCTTTTTTCAACGTTTGGATGATGAGTTTCTTTTGATGAGGGGAAACACGTCCGAAAATAGCTGTCTCCTCCGCCATGGCCATCAATTCCTCATCGATGATTTTCGAACAATCTACATAGCTATGGTAGTCCGCAAAACCAGCCTTCTGGGCAATGCTGGATACAGTGACCGGATTGTCACCAGAAATAATCTTGAGGCCCACTTCCTGAGAACGGAGATAGTCCAGCGTCTCTGCTGCTCCTTCTCGAATAGGATCCAAAATTTCCAGCAAGGCTAAAGCCTGAATATCAGAAGGTTTCTGTGGCTTGTGATGGTCTAATTTCTCCTGACTAAGAGCTAAGACCAAGACACGTGCCCCTCTCTCCAAGGCCTCCCTGGCTTCTGGGACTTCAGAATCCAGCAACATCTCAGGTGCCCCTAAGAAAACTGTCCCCAAACCTTCTAACTCCATAGCCCCCCACTTGCGGTCGCTCGAGAAGGGAAGATTGGAAATCATAGGATAAGCAACATCTCCCACAAAACGCTGGCGAATGGCTTGGGCAGTTGGATTCTTATCCTCACTATGGGCTATGTAGCTAGTCAAGATGCTGGCAATAGCCTCTTCACCATACGTTTCCGTCAACGGAAGAACAGCCTCCACCTGCATCTTTCCTTGGGTGATGGTACCCGTCTTGTCCAGACAGAGCATATCCACGCGCGCCAAGGTCTCAACAGAGTACATCTCCTGCACCAAGACCTTTTTCAAGCCCAGCTTAATCACCGCTGTCAAGAGCGAAGTAATAGTCAAAAGGGCAATTCCCTTAGGCAACATTCCCAAAAGAGCTGTCGACGAGTTTACAACGGATGACTTGAGAGGCAGGCCTTTTAAAAGCAAGGCTTCCAGCAAGAGAGCCAGACCAAAGGGAATGATAATCTTCCCAGTAAAACCAGCCAACTTGTCCAGCGATTTCATGATACGGGAGTTGATGGGGTTAACGGTCTTAGCCTCAAGCATGAGTTTGGCAGCATAGTTGTCTGCACCGACATGGTGAACTTGAGATAAAACTGACCCACTGGCTAGGAAACTTCCTGACAAAAGCAAGGCTTCCACTTCCTTTTGCACCAAATCACTTTCCCCCGTCAACATGGCTTCATTAACCTCCGCAAAGCCTTCCAAAACCAAGGCATCACTGGGAATCTGCTCTCCAGCAGACAGACGAATCACATCTCCTAACACCAATTCTTCCGGATTCAGAGCCACTTCTTGGCCATCACGAATAGTCTTGACCTTTTCCTTGGTCATGAGATTGAGCTTGTCCACCATGTGTTTGGCCCGTAGCTCGGTCACAATTCCAGAAAAAGCGTTAAAGCAGATAACAGCGAAGAAGACCAAATTGCTCCAAGCCTGCACAAAGGCTAGTGCCAAAGCAATGGCAAAGTTCAAAGCGTTAAAAAGGGTAAAGACATTTCGTTTAACGATTTGCCAAGTGCTGGTACTGGCTGATGCGGTAAAGTCATTGACCAAACCCTCAGCCTGTCTTTCCTTGACTTCTCTTTGGGTTAATCCCATAATCTTATTTTTATCCATAAATTCTATTATATCATTTTTTTAACAGAATTCTAATTTCATCCCAAATATGCATCTAGTCAAGGGAAAAGTTTGCCAGCCCTCCTTTGATAAGGTATAATAATAACAAGAAAACAATCGAAGGAGATCGCATGTTTTATACTTATTTGCGTGGATTAGTTGTATTGCTCTTATGGTCCATCAATGGCAATGCCCACTATCATAATACTGATAAAATTCCTAATCAAGATGAAAATTATATTTTGGTTGCGCCTCACCGCACTTGGTGGGATCCAGTTTATATGGCCTTTGCGACCAAGCCAAAACAGTTTATCTTTATGGCAAAAAAAGAACTCTTTACCAACCGTATCTTTGGCTGGTGGATTCGTATGTGTGGTGCCTTTCCTATCGACCGTGAAAATCCTAGCGCCTCAGCCATCAAATACCCTATCAATGTTCTCAAAAAAAGTGACCGCTCTCTCATCATGTTTCCAAGTGGGAGCCGTCACTCAAACGATGTCAAGGGGGGCGTAGCTCTGATTGCCAAAATGGCCAAGGTCCGTATCATGCCGGTTACCTACACAGGTCCTATGACCTTGAAAGGCTTGGTTAGCCGTGAGCGTGTGGATATGAACTTTGGAAATCCAATCGATATCTCAGATATCAAGAAAATGAATGATGAAGGCATTGAAACAGTCGCCAATCGTATTCAAACAGAATTCCAACGTCTGGATCAAGAAACGAAACAATGGCACAATGATAAAAAACCAAATCCACTCTGGTGGTTTATCCGCATCCCTGCCCTCATCCTTGCTATTATCCTCGCTATCCTAACCATCATCTTTAGCTTTATCGCAAGCTTCATCTGGAACCCAGATAAGAAAAGAGAAGAACTTGCATAGAAGAAATGAACCTTGGCCAAACAGCTAAGGTTTTCATTTATATAGTAGATTGAAACTAGAATAGTACACCTCTACTTCTAAAACATTTTTAGAAATCGATTTGACTATCCTGATCGATTTGTCCTGTTCTTATTTCATTTTACTATATTTATAAGAATCTCCTAATCAAATCGAAAGCCACTCTACAATAGAGTAACGTTAAGATTGTCCATTTATACTCAATAAAAAAGCCCTCTGAAGTCAGAGAGCTAATTTGAGCTCGGGCTAAAATCCTAGTGAAACAAAAAAATCTACACGGTCAGAAAAGTCTCTATCGTGCCATTTTCATACATGATGTATAGTCCAAGTAGAATGAATACTAAGGGCACAATGATTCGCTCGTATTTTTCAATTGTCTCGAATATTAAGGGAATAGAGGATAACACCCGACTAATCTCGCATAAGATAATTATGCCGATTACAAACACAAGCAAGGCCACGAGGGTCTGTGACCAATCTAATGAAGCAAAATAAGGTATATAGATACCTAAATTATCTCCGCCAGACGCAATTGTTAGCAATGTAACTGTCCAAAACAGTTGATTTGCCTTGCTTTGTTCTAATCTTTCAATAATTTCTTCCTCTTCTTCCTCACCTTCTCCAACAATTGCAAAGCGAATCCCTAAATAGATAGGGATTAAACCAAGCAATCCAACCATCCATTCTTCAGGCACGAAATTAACAACATAAGCAGCAACTAAACTCGCCCCTACAAGTAAGCCTGTGCCTAGATATTGCCCCGCATAAATATGCCATTTTTGTTTATTCTGTGATAGCTGTGCAAATAAAATAAATAAAATAATTAAATAATCGATACTGGTGGAAATATAAACACCAATAGCAGATATGATTGTCTGTCCCATAAAAAACCTCCTGTATTGGTCAGTAATAAATCAGCAGATTTTAGGAGAGCACAGACACATTAATTTAGCTATCGCTAGTGGGTAATGTCGAACATAGGAAAGCATTTTACTCCTCCTCAAAACGTAGTTACAAAGTAATTTCTAACTGGAATTCAGTGACTACTTCCATGTAAAGTATAACGTACTATACTTTACTTTGTAAAGAGTGGGCTCTTCTAGGGGGCTTGCATACAGCTACTCGGCTTGAAAAGCCGAGTAACTGCGCACCTTTATGGTGTAATTAGCTGATACCGTTTGAGGTTTTTGTAGTCTCCAAAATTGTTACCGATAAAACCTCAATAAAAAAGCCCTCTGAAGTCAGAGAGCTGATTTTAGCCCGAGCTAAAATCCTAGTGAAAAAGATGAAACTCCTTGTGCTCATCGAACACTGTGCCATTTCCCTATTTTCATACGGATTTTTGACGCCCTTAGCATCATGATTCTTGCTAGATAAATCGTTTATAGACTAGGCGACGAGGCGAAGATCGTACGAAACTTTCAGTGAAACAAAAAAAATCTCCCCGAAGGGAGAAAAGCTGGTTTATTTTACCTTACAGTGCTAGGAACCGTAACCGAAGATTATACTTGAGTATAGCGAGGTAAGGTGACAACGCAAAAAAGCTACCCAATTTAGAGTAGCTTTATTATCAAGATATGCTCAATTGAACATGGCCTAAGCACTTGGCAAAAAAGATAAAATCTCCTAGAAACTGAAGTTTCTTCGTCAATTTTCCTATTTTTGCTTTGTGCTTTTGACGGCCTTTGTATCTTGAATTAGCGACGAAGTCCTAGAGAGTTGATCAACTCACGGTAACGGTTAACGTCGTTTTTACGCAAGTATGCAAGCAAGTTACGACGGCGACCGATTTTTTTCATCAATCCACGGTAAGTAGCGTGGTCTTTTTTGTGTTGTTTGATGTGTTCGTTAAGGTGGTTGATTTCCCAAGTAAGGACAGCAACTTGAACCTCTACTGAACCTGTATCACCTTCGTGACGTGCATATTGTGCAATGATTTCATTTTTTTTCTCTTTTGAGATTGCCATGATGTTTCTCCTTTTTATTTGGCTTCATCCGAGTGACAGGTTGGCATGCCTGTAACCAAGAAGAAGTTATTTGTCTTTACGACATTCACTATTCTACCAATAACTAACTTCTTTGTCAACAGATTTACTTTCTTGTTTTAAACATGCTATAATAATCATAGCAAGAGATTTAAGTTGTCTGTTTTTTTAAAACGAGGTGATTATCATGCGTAAATTCTATTTCCATCTCACCTACTATCTGGTCATATTCTTCTTTTTATTGGCCTCTTTATGAATTATTTTCACTGCTCTCATCCGGTTCCAATCTGCTAGGACTCATCTTCTAAATATCTTTATCTTTTCTCCGTTAGTAACCTTCATCGTTTCTCTTCTTTACGGTTACCGTTTCCCTTTTTCCCTTTTGACATTGGATTGCTCTTTTGCTTTACTATCATTTCTTTCCACGATTTTAGCATTGTCTACTTTTTAGCCTATGAAACCTTTGCTCTGATCGGCATGGCTTCCGGTATTGGTATCAAGCATATTCTGCAAAAATGAAAAACAAAAAACTTTCACAAAATCCTTGAAAAATCTCACAATCATGCTATAATAATCCATAGAGACAAGTCACTTAGTCCCTTTCTACTAGAGAGTGCGTGGTTGCTGAGAACGCATAGAAAGACTATACTGATACTACTCTACTGACTTTTATGCAAACATAAAACGGTGGCCACGTTAGAGCCAATCAGAGGTGTCCCTCTTTTTTGAGGCACATAAATGAAGGTGGAACCACGTTGCGACGTCCTTTTGAGGATGTCGCTTTTTGTTTTTCTAGCTTTCAAAATCCTCTGTCCCTATTTTCAGAATAGGGTTAACACATTCGTCAATAATATAAGTAAGGAGAACATCATGATTAACATTACTTTCCCAGATGGCGCTGTTCGTGAATTCGAATCTGGCGTTACAACTTTTGAAATTGCCCAATCTATCAGCAATTCCCTAGCTAAAAAAGCCTTGGCTGGTAAATTCAACGGCAAACTCATCGACACTACTCGTGCTATCACTGAAGATGGAAGCATCGAAATTGTAACACCTGATCACGAAGATGCCCTTCCAATCTTGCGTCACTCAGCTGCTCACTTGTTCGCCCAAGCAGCTCGTCGTCTTTTCCCAGACATTCACTTGGGAGTTGGTCCAGCCATCGAAGATGGTTTCTACTACGATACTGACAACACAGCTGGTCAAATCTCTAACGAAGACCTTCCTCGTATCGAAGAAGAAATGCAAAAAATCGTCAAAGAAAACTTCCCATCTATTCGTGAAGAAGTGACTAAAGACGAGGCACGTGAAATCTTCAAAAATGACCCTTACAAGTTGGAATTGATTGAAGAACACTCAGAAGACGAAGGCGGTTTGACTATCTATCGTCAGGGTGAATATGTAGACCTCTGCCGTGGACCTCACGTTCCATCAACAGGTCGTATCCAAATCTTCCACCTTCTCCATGTAGCAGGTGCTTACTGGCGTGGAAATAGCGACAACGCTATGATGCAACGTATCTACGGTACAGCTTGGTTTGACAAGAAAGACTTGAAAAACTACCTTCAAATGCGTGAAGAAGCTAAGGAACGTGACCACCGTAAACTTGGTAAAGAGCTTGACCTCTTTATGATTTCACAAGAAGTGGGACAAGGACTTCCATTCTGGTTGCCAAATGGTGCGACTATTCGTCGTGAGTTGGAACGCTACATCGTTGACAAAGAGTTGGCTTCTGGATACCAACACGTTTATACTCCACCACTTGCTTCTGTTGAACTTTACAAGACTTCTGGTCACTGGGATCATTACCAAGAAGACATATTCCCAACTATGGACATGGGTGACGGGGAAGAATTTGTCCTTCGTCCAATGAACTGCCCACACCACATCCAAGTCTTCAAACACCATGTTCACTCTTACCGTGAGTTGCCAATCCGTATCGCTGAAATCGGTATGATGCACCGTTATGAAAAATCTGGTGCCCTCACTGGTCTTCAACGTGTGCGTGAAATGTCTCTCAACGACGGTCACCTTTTCGTTACTCCAGAACAAATCCAAGAAGAATTCCAACGTGCCCTTCAGTTGATTATCGATGTTTATGAAGACTTCAACTTGACTGACTACCGCTTCCGTCTCTCTCTTCGCGACCCTCAAGATACTCACAAGTACTTTGACAACGATGAGATGTGGGAAAATGCCCAAACCATGCTTCGTGCAGCCCTTGATGAAATGGGTGTGGACTACTTTGAAGCCGAAGGCGAAGCAGCCTTCTACGGACCAAAATTGGATATCCAGGTTAAAACTGCTCTTGGAAAAGAAGAAACTCTTTCTACTATCCAACTTGACTTCTTACTTCCAGAACGCTTCGACCTTAAATACATCGGAGCTGATGGCGAAGAACACCGTCCAGTTATGATTCACCGTGGGGTTATCTCAACTATGGAACGCTTCACAGCTATCTTGATTGAGAACTACAAGGGTGCCTTCCCAACATGGCTGGCACCACACCAAGTAACCCTCATCCCAGTATCTAACGAAAAACACGTGGACTACGCTTGGGAAGTGGCCAAGAAACTCCGTGACCGCGGTGTCCGTGCAGACGTAGATGAGCGCAATGAAAAAATGCAGTTCAAGATCCGTGCTTCACAAACCAGCAAGATTCCTTACCAATTGATTGTTGGAGACAAGGAAATGGAAGACGGAACTGTTAACGTTCGTCGCTATGGCCAAAAAGAAACACAAACTGTCTCAGTTGATGATTTTGTTGGAGCTATCCTAGCTGATATAGCCAACAAATCACGCGTTGAGAAATAAGAACCTAGCATAAAAGCCTCCAGTCCGGAGGCTTTTTCGTCTATTCTCACTCAAGGACTAGGTTCACTTGAGCAAACTGAATCCGCGCTATCGTTCCTTTTCCGACCTCAGACTCGATACGAATCTCGTGCCCCAGTTCTTCAGAAATTTTCTTAGATAGGTAAAGGCCAAGGCCAGATGACTGCTGGGTTAGGCGTCCATTATATCCTGAAAATCCACGTTCAAAGACTCGGAGGACATCACTGTTTTTTATCCCGATTCCCGTATCCTTGATACAAAGCTCTTGCCCCTCCATATAAATCTCCAGACCACCTTCCTTAGTGTACTTGAGACTATTTGAGATAATTTGCTCAATAACCACTAGCAGCCACTTTTTATCCGTCACGATTTCTTTATCAAGGTCATGTAGATTGACATTTAGGCCTTTTTGAATAAAGAAAAGAGCGTATTTACGAATTATTTCCTTGACCAAGTCCTCAATTTGAACCTGCTTTAAGACCAAATCATCATGAAAACTTTCTAAACGCAGGTACTGTAAAACTAAATTGGTATAGGAGTCAATCTTGAAAATTTCCTGTTCTAATTGCTGCTTCAGTTGGCGGTCGACCACTTCTGCAACTAAGAGTTGACTGGCTGCAATGGGGGTCTTAATCTGATGGGCCCACAAGGTATAGTAATCCAGCAAATCCGTCAGTTTTCTTTCTGCGTCAGACCTCTGCTGATAGAGTTCCATCTCACGCGCTTCTAATTTTTCAGCCAAGGCTCTTTCCAAAGGAGACTGAGCTTCCCTCTCCCCATAGAGAATTTCCTGACGATAGACCTGCGTTTCCACCAATATGTCCCAAGTGAAAAATAAGATGGTTACAAAGCAACACAAGAGGAAAAAGTAGAGAAAGTAAGTTCCCAAACTGGCAAATAAAAACTGAAAGAGCAAAATCAGAAATGCTAAAGCAAGCAGATAGACAAACAGACGACTACGGGAGCGCAGATAGGCTAGAAAAAATTGTTTCCAATCAAGCATGCTTCAGTCCGTACCCTATCCCTTTCTTGGTCTCGATAAATCCTACCAAGCCCTGCTCTTCCAATTTTTTACGCAAACGAGCCACATTGACAGAGAGGGTATTATCATCAATGAAAAAGTCACTGTTCCAAAGTTCCCGCATGAGGTCGTCACGCGCTACAATATTGCCTGCATGCTCAAATAACACGCGTAAAATCTGGAATTCGTTCTTGGTCAAATTCAAGACTTGCCCTTGATAATGTAAATCCATGGATTTGGTATTGAGGATAACACCAGCATATTCCAGTAAACTCTCGTCACGCCCGAACTCATAGGAACGACGCAGCAAGCCCTGAACCTTGGCTAAAAGAACCTGCTGGTCAAAAGGTTTGGTCACAAAGTCATCCGCCCCCATATTGATTGCCATGACAATATCCATAGCCTGGTCTCTCGAAGACAGAAACATGATAGGCACCTTGGAAATCTTGCGAATTTCCTGACACCAGTGATAACCATTAAACAAGGGCAGCCCAATATCCATGAGGACCAGATGAGGTTCCGATTGGACAAAAAGACTCAAAACTTCCATAAAGTCTTCTACCAAGACCACTTCAAATCCCCATTCAGAGAGCATTTTCCCGACCTGTTGACGAATAACCTGATCATCTTCTACTAGTAAAATCTTGTGCATGCGCTCCTCCTTTTCTATTATTATAACAGATTTTTCCATGCTCGAATGTCTGAAATTGAATTTGACATAGCTTGTTTTTAGCCAACAAAGTGCAACAATCCTACTAGCTAATTTGAGGGAAATTTGATAAGATAAAGAAAAGAAAGGAGTTCTTATGGCCAATATTTTTGATTACCTGAAAGATGTCGCATACGATTCCTTTTACGACTTTCCATTGAATGAGTTAGACATTCTAGCCTTAACAGAAGCTACCTACCTCTCCTTTGATAATCTGGTCTCCACAAGTCCTCAGCGACTTTTAGACCTGGCTCCTCAGGTTCCAAGGAATCCTAACATGTTGACCAGCAAAAATCGCCTCCAGCTATTAGATGAGCTAGCTCAACACAAACGCTTCAAAAATTGTAAACTCTCTCATTTTATCAACGACATTGACCCTGAACTGCAAAAGCAGTTTGCGGCTATGACCTACCGCCTCACTCTCGATACCTATCTGATTGTCTTTCGTGGGACTGATGACAGTATCATTGGCTGGAAGGAAGATTTCCACCTGACCTATATGAAGGAAATTCCTGCTCAAAAGCACGCCCTTCGCTATTTAAAGAACTTTTTTGCCCACCATCCTAATCAAAATGTCATTCTGGCTGGACATTCCAAGGGAGGAAATCTAGCCATCTATGCTGCTAGTCAAATTGAACAAAGTTTACAGGATCAAATCACAGCAGTTTATACCTTTGATGCGCCTGGTCTCCATAAAGAACTGACACAAACCGAGGGCTATCAAAGGCTAATGGATAGAACCAAGGTCTTCATCCCACAAGGTTCCATCATCGGTATGATGCTGGAAATCCCTAACCAGCAAATCATCGTGCACAGTACTACCTTGGGTGGTATCGCCCAGCACGATACCTTTAGTTGGCAGATTGAGGACAAGCACTTCGTCCAGCTGGATAAGACCAACAGTGATAGCCGACAAGTCGACACAACCTTCAAGGAGTGGGTGGCCACAGTCCCTGACGAGGAACTCCAGCTCTATTTCGACCTCTTCTTTGGCACCATTCTTGATTCTGGTATTACTTCTATCAATGACCTATCTTCCTTAAAGGCGATTGAACACATTCATCATCTCTTTGTCCAAGCGTAATCCCTCACTCCAGAAGAAAGGGAAACCATGGGACGCCTCACTCAATTATTGATTGATACCCGTTACCAAGCATGGAAGAATAGATAAAAAGCTTATGAAAAGGTAATACTCTTCGAAAATCTCTTCAAACCACGTCAGCGTCGCCTTACCGTATATATGTGACTGACTTTGTCAGTCTTATCTACAACCTCAAAGCGGTGCTTTGAGCAACCTGCGGCTAGCTTCCTAGTTTGCTTTTTGATTTTCATTGAGTATAAAAACCTTCTCATAAGCTTTTCTTGTTTTAAAGAAAAAATTACTCCTTCATCTGACTCTCTGCATCGGCCACGACTTGCTCTAAACTGGTCTGACCAAGTTCAGCCTCCATAGCCAGCTGGATTCTCTCCAATTTTTGATCCAAAACATCATGAATATGAGCTCCAACTGGACAATTTGGATTCGGATTGTCATGGAAACTGAAGAGTTGACCTGTCTTACCAAGACACTCAACCGCTTGATAAACATCTAAAAGACTAATATCCTTGAGATCCTTGACAATCTCAGTTCCCCCTGTTCCACGCGCAACTGAAATCAGCTCTGCCTTCTTCAACTGGGACAAGGTTTTTCTGATAATGACAGGATTGACCCCGACACTAGCAGCCAGAAAATCACTGGTCACCTTGCTTTCCTTCCCCTTGAGGGCAATGATTATCAGCATATGAGTCGCAATGGTAAATCTACTTGGAATTTGCATGCTCTTCTCCTTTTTACGAGGCTACCCTGCCTCTACTCTTCTTTTTCTTTTATTATACCCTTTTTAGTTGTAATGTCAATCGTTACCACCTTTTAACCAGTCGTCTAACTCCCGATCGTAGCCCTCTTTCTGGGCCAATTCTCTCAGAAATTCCTGATGATGAGTATGGTGGATCCCATTGACCAGACTTTCATAGTAAACCTCAAAATAGGGAAGTTTAAGATCTTTAGCCAACTGCAATTCAGCTGCCACATCGTAGTCTACCCGTCGGAAGTTCATATCTACCAAGCCCTTGTCATCAAACTCCAAAATCATATACTGGGCCCGCAAGTCCTTCCGCAACTGAGCATCTAGAAAGAAAGGCTGCCCAATCGAACCCGGATTGACAATCAATTGGCCACCAGTACCGTAACGAAGCAACTGCTGGTGAATATGACCATAAACAGCAATATCACAAGGTGGATTGATCACCAAGCGGTCAAAATCCTCTTGCGCTCCAGTATGAATCAACTCACGCCCCCAATTCTTATCAGGTAGATGATGGCTAATTCCCACCGTCAAAGCCCCAAACTGACGATGAAGCTGGAGTGGTTGATTGTGGAGCAATTCGATTTCTTCTAGGGAAATTTCCTCTAAAACATATTGGCACTGGCGCAAGAGATAGCGTTGACTGGGACGAGTACTATCCAATTCCTTGCGGACACCATGCCAAAGACTGTCTTCCCAGTTTCCCAAAACTCTAGCTGTAATCGGTAGTTGAGCCAACAAGTCCAAAATCCTTCTACGCCCTGTCCCTGGCATGAGAATGTCTCCCAAAAGCCAGTATTCATCCACTCCTAGCTGCCGAGCATCTGCCAAAACAGCCTCTAAAGCAGTGGTATTTCCATGAATATCTGAAAGAAGAGCTATTTTCGTCATATCCATCTCCTCGTTTTTTCTCTTGCAATAAGTATAACATAAAAAGTCACAGCTAGAGAAATCTAGCTTTTTTTGATATACTAGATAAAGATATTAGACAAGAGGAAACGAATGACCCCAAATAAAGAAGATTATCTAAAATGTATTTATGAAATTGGTATAGACCTGCATAAAATCACCAACAAGGAAATTGCTGCCCGCATGCAAGTCTCTCCCCCTGCCGTAACTGAAATGATCAAACGGATGAAGAGTGAAAACCTCATCCTAAAGGACAAGGAATGTGGCTATCTACTGACTGACCTCGGCCTCAAACTGGTCTCTGAGCTCTATCGTAAGCACCGCTTGATTGAAGTTTTTCTAGTTCATCATTTAGACTATACAAGTGACCAGATTCACGAGGAAGCTGAGGTCTTGGAACACACTGTCTCTGACCTGTTCGTGGAAAGACTAGATAAACTGCTAGGTTTCCCTAAAACCTGCCCCCACGGAGGAACTATTCCTGCCAAGGGAGAACTCCTCGTTGAAATCAATAACCTGCCACTAGCTGATATCAAGGAAGCTGGCGCCTACCGCCTGACTCGGGTGCATGATAGTTTTGACATTCTCCATTATCTGGATAAGCACTCACTTCACATCGGTGACCAGCTCCAAGTCAAGCAGTTTGATGGCTTCAGCAACACCTTCACTATCCTTAATAAAGACAATGATTTACAAGTGAATATGGACATTGCCAAACAACTCTATGTCGAGAAAATCAACTAATTTCTCAAGTACCCCAACCAACCCTGAAAGTTTGATTTTCAGGGTTTTCTTATCTATTTTTTATATCAAAAACGGTAGTAAGCGCTTCCATAATCCAACTAAATATTGTATAATAATTATATAAACTATTCCGTCACTAACAGATGAAAAAGGAGGGCTTATCATGAAAAAAATCATCTTCATCAAAACCATTGAGCTCCTTGTCATTGATGGAATCATGCTGGGCATTTTGGCTTTTAAAGAGGTGCTTACTTGGGATTGGATTTTGATTTATAGCGGTTGGCTCATTTTCTTTCACCCTGTGCTGTTGACCTATCTTTCTAACCAGCTTTGTGACCACTTTAGTCAATTCTATTCCCAGATTAGACCGAGATTCTGGTCTTTTGCCTTACAAATTCTCCTATGGGATATCCTGATGATTCTCTCCTTGATATGTTTAAGTGGTACCCCACTTTTCCTTCAGGGGACTCTCCTCATCCTAGGACATCTCATCCCTTCCTATCGCACCTGCAAAATCCTGAAACAAGACTTTCCCCAAGCCTATCAAGCACCGATTTCTTTTGGAGTATTTTATGATAGATGAGAAAAACCAAGCCGGCTGGGCTTGATCTTTCTTATCTATTTTTAGTATCTAGGATAATGGTAACTGGCCCATCATTGACCAGCTCAACCTGCATATCCGCTCCAAAGATACCTGTATGAACAGGCACTTCTTGCGCTAGTTTTTGGTTGAAAACATCATAGAAGTCTGATGCCATATCAGGTTTGGCTGCTTCTGTAAAGGCTGGACGATTGCCTTTCTTGGTATCCGCAAAGAGGGTAAACTGGGAAATAGAAAGGATTTCTCCTTCAATATCTTTGACAGATAGGTTCATCCTGCCTTCTGCATCTGAAAAAATCCGCATATTGACCAGTTTTCTCACAGCATAGTCCAAATCTTCCTCTTGGTCCTCTGGTCCAACACCAACCAGCAATAAGAGCCCCTGATTGATTTTTCCCTGAACCTGACCTTCGATACTGACTTGGGCTTTTTTAACACGTTGGATAATGATTTTCATAATAGCCTTTCTAGTAAGAACTCAGACAATTAACCGTTGGTTCGTTTGACAGAGTAAACTTCTGGCACACTCTTAATCTTGTCCACAACCGTAGTCAGCGTCGAGAGGTTGGTAATGCCAAAGGACACATGGATATTGGCAAATTTCATATCCTTGGTTGGTTGGGCATTGACTGTTGAAATATTCTTGGTTGTGTTTGAGAGAACTTGCAGTACATCGTTCAACAATCCTGTACGGTTGAGGCCATAAATATCAATATGAGCCATATACTCTTTATTTGAGCTAGAGTACTGACCTTCCCACTCCACATCAAGGAGACGTTGCTCGTAGTTTTCTTGGGCGCGCAGGTTCATACAGTCCACACGGTGAATAGCCACACCACGACCCTTGGTAATGTAGCCGACAATATCATCACCAGGCACGGGGTTACAACACTTGGCAATCCGCACTAGGAGACCAGAAGCACCTTCAATGACCACACCACCTTCATGCTTGACCTTGAGGGTTTCTTTATTTTCAACCTTGACCTCGCCACCTTTGACAAGTTCTTCTGCCTCAGCCTTGGCCTTGGCACGTTCTTCTTCACGACGTTCCTTTTCAGTCAGACGATTAAAGACAGTAATAGCACCGATTTCCCCAAAACCAATGGCCGCAAAGAGGGAGTCTTCTGTCTTGTAGCTGGTCTTTTGCAGGACTTGGTCCATATGACGCTTGTCCATAAATTTATTGGCCACATAGCCATTTTCTTGGAACTGGGTCATCAACATTTCACGACCCTTATTAACAGATAATTCCTTATCTTGGTTTTTAAAAAACTGACGAATCTTGTTGCGCGCCTTGCTGGTCTTGACCATATTGAGCCAGTCGCGGCTAGGTCCAAAGGAGTTGGGGTTGGTGACAATTTCAACCTGATCCCCTGTTTTGAGCTTGGTTGTCAGTGGAACCATACGGCCGTTGACCTTGGCACCAGTCGCTTTTTCACCGACTTTAGTATGGATTTCATAAGCAAAGTCAATAGGTCCTGAATCTTTTGGAAGAGAACGGACAGCTCCATCTGGTGTAAAGACGTAAATCTCCTCAGCCAGATAGTTTTCCTTAACAGAGTCCACAAATTCCTTGGCATCATCAGCCTGATCTTGAAGCTCCATCATCTCCTTGATCCAGTTCATCCCAATAGCAGACTCCTTACTGTTAACCTGCCCCTTAACGCCTTTCTTATAAGCCCAGTGAGCCGCAACCCCGTACTCAGCCACCTCGTGCATGGCCTTGGTCCGAATTTGGAATTCAATCGGTCCTTTTGGCCCATAGACAGTCGTATGGATAGACTGGTAACCATTTGCCTTGCGGTTAGCGATGTAGTCCTTAAAGCGACCAGGCATGGGTTTCCAAAGTTCATGCACATAACCAAGCATGGCATAAACATCACTTTGGGTATCCAAAATACAACGAATGGCAATCAGGTCATAGATTTCCTCAAACCGTTTTCTCTTGTCCTGCATTTTGCGGAAAATTGAGTAAATATGCTTGGGACGACCATAAATCTTCCCTTTCAAGTGACGATCTATCGTATACTCCTCTAATTTTGTGACTACCTCATCCACCAAGGCTTCACGCTCTCTGCGCTTTTCCTTCATCATATTGGTAATCTTGTAAAACTCTGTCGGGTTGAGATAACGGAAAGACAGGTCTTCCAATTCCCATTTGACACTGGAAATCCCCAAACGGTGAGCAAGTGGGGCATAGATTTCCATAGTTTCTTTGGAAATGCGCTCCTGCTTGTCTTTTCGAAGATGTTTCAGGGTTCGCATATTGTGCAAGCGGTCAGACAGTTTGACCAAGATAACGCGGATGTCCTCAGACATGGCCATGAGCATCTTGCGATGATTTTCAGCCAACTGCTCTTCGTGAGACTTGTACTCGACCTTGCCAAGCTTGGTGACTCCGTCAACAATCACGCGCACATCGGGACCAAACTCTCTTTCCAAATCGTCCAAGGTCGCATCTGTATCTTCCACCACATCATGCAAGAAACCACAAGCTACCGTTACAGCATCCAGCTTGAGTTTGGCTAGAATACCTGCCACTTGAATAGGGTGAATGATATAAGGCTCGCCTGATTTGCGGTATTGACCACTATGACAATCCACCGCATAGACCAAGGCCTTATGGACAAAATGGACATCCTCTTCCGTTAAATATTTTTTGGTTAAAGCGACAACTTCTTCGCCTGTTAAATTCACTTCTTTTGGCATCTCTACTCTCCAATTCTTCCTACCATTTTATCACTTTTTTAAGAATATGAAAACTAGATTGGAACAGAATAAGAAAAAAACAATTCAGAATTGCTTGATAATTCTGAATTATTGGTCCATAATATACTACGAAGTTAGATTTTAAACTTAGGTGATAGAAGGAGAGATAGAAGAACGGAAACCATATTGTAACCCAAAGACTTTTTGACTTCCCCAATTCCATTGAATATACGAAAGATAAACGGTGGAACTCGTATCACATACACTGGTACCTTGACTGGATTTTGGAATTAAAATCCTCAAAATACTTTCTTTTATCCTTTAGTTTATAAGGAGAACACCTATGAAAAAAACTGCTATTTCTATCTTTGCTCTCCTAGTGTTAGGAGTTAGCTGCCTGTTCCTATTCAGCCAGCAAAGTTATAAAAAAACAGTCGTTCAATACTATGCTAAGGATCAGAACCTGCCCAATAGGATAACTTATAGTGAATATAGCGATAAACGAGAAGCCAACTACGGTGGCACTCTAAACATCACATCTATCAAACAAGCTAATGACGGAGTTTATGCAACCTATGAAGGGCAATTGACACCTCTCCAATAGTGATAAATTGATAACCAGCCTGTCTTCATCTAGTCATGCTGGTTTTTAAGTTCATTCTAAATCCTTACCTATTCTCCCTAACTGTGCTATACTTAATTTAGTACATTCTTTGAGATTGGAGATAAAATGAAAATCCATAAAACTGTGAATCCTGTTGCCTATGAAAACACCTATTACCTGGAAGGTGAAAAACACCTCATCGTTGTAGATCCTGGTAGTCAATGGGAAGCCATTCGTCAGACAATCGAGAACCTCAACAAACCGATCTGTGCCATTCTATTGACCCACGCTCATTATGACCATATCATGAGTCTGGACTTGGTTCGCGAGACCTTTGGCAATCCTCCTGTCTATATCGCAGAGAGCGAAGCCAGCTGGCTCTACACTCCTGTCGATAATCTCTCCGGTCTCCCTCGCCACGATGATATGGCAGATGTGGTCACAAAACCTGCAGAACACACCTTTGTCTTTCACGAAGAATACCAACTAGAGGAATTTCGTTTTAAGGTTCTACCGACCCCAGGGCACTCTATCGGTGGTGTTTCCCTAGTCTTTCCTGATGCTCACCTAGTCTTGACGGGAGATGCTCTGTTCCGCGAAACAATTGGACGGACGGATCTTCCGACTGGTAGTACAGAGCAACTCCTTCATAGTATCCAGACCCAACTCTTCACCCTACCAAACTACGATGTCTATCCAGGACATGGTCCAGCTACTACTATCGCTCACGAAAAGGCCTTCAATCCCTTTTTCTAGCAAGATGATGACAATCGATAGCACAATTTAATACTCAATGAAAATCAAAGAGCAAACTAGGAAACTAGCCGCAGGTTGCTCAAAGCACTGCTTTGAGGTTGTGGATAGAACTGACGAAGTCAGCTCAAAACACTGTTTTGAGGTTGTGGATAGAACTGACGAAGTCAGCTCAAAACACCGTTTTGAGGTTGCAGATAGAACTGACGAAGTCAGTAACATATATCTACGGCAAGGCGAAGCTGACGTGGTTTGAAGAGATTTTCGAAGAGTATTAGAATTATAAAAAACGCATAATATCAGATGTAGATAATTTGATATTATGCGTTTTATCATGAAAAGATTTTCTAAATCATCTCCTCAAATTGATTTTTTCACAGTCTAAAATATTTGATAGATAAACTATGAATTGGAGTTATTCTGACTCCTTACGAAAGCTAAATAATCCAGCAGTTAGAGTTAACATTCCAAATAGGGTGGCGAGAATTGAGTGATTTTCTCCAGTATTTGGCAAAGTCTTAGCTACTTGTTTCGAAATAGTTTCAGTCTTAGTTGCTAACGACTCAGCTTGAGTTTTTGTACTACTTGCGTCATTTCCTTTTTGTTCAGTATTACTACTATTTACAACTGGAACAGGAGTTGTACTACCTCCGTTATTGCGGCTTGCGGCAACTTTGAAAGTCATAGCATAGATACTAAAGTGATTGGTTTCAAAAGTAACCTTATCTGTATCTTGTTTGAACTTCAATGCCTGTAAAGTACCATCTGGAGCAACATAGTAAACATTTTCAACTGGCTTATCAGCAGAAAGACTTACTAGAACCATGCCATTTGGCTGGATAGCTTTACCATTCGCGTCATACAGATGAATGTCAAATGCCTTGTAGTCTTTTGATTCAAGTGAAGTCGGCTTGGTTTCTTCTACCTTGATATAGCTGACATTTTTGAGTGTTGCTTCTGAACCATGCACTTGAACGCTTCCACCTTTGTTCGAAAGAACACGAGTATTGTTTGGGATGACTGGATTAAGCGTAGGCGTTACGGGAGTTGTCGGTGTTATTGGAGCAACTGGATTCACAGGTTGTTCAGTTGGTTTCTCTGGCTTAGCAGGTTGTGGTTGATCTGGAACAGCTGGTACAACTGGTTTTGGTGTGTCAGGAACTACAGGTTTCTCGATTGGCTTTTCTGCTGGTTTCTCTGGCTTAGCAGGTTGTGGTTGATCAGCTGGTTTTTCAGCAGGGTTCTTAAACAAGAAAACGTAAGTATCGTAGGTTTCACCAAATAGATTGTATGAATGAGTTTTAGTTTTCTCATCATAGCGATTTGTTTCTTCACTTGGGAATCCTGGATAATAGAGTTCTTCCAGTTTTCTATCCTTAGTTAATGTATAAACCTGAATATCTTCTTTCTTCTCTTTTGATTTGATAGTTAAAGAGATGCCACCACCTTGGAGAGTTCGATTTGTTCCGTAAGTTGGATTTCCATTTTTATTAGGAACTTCATAGAAAATTGTATAAGCTTCGTAGTTCATTCCTTCCAACTCTGGAACTTTTACTCGAACAAGAGCAGGTTTAAACCTACTGTCCATATCTCCAAATCCGCTACCTTTAAATTTTATCTCTTTACCGTTTTCGAACATCGGATTATTGAAATTCGAATTAAAAGTATTTACTTTTATATGAGATCCTGCATGAAGCAAGTCTGGTTCAGCTGTCCACCAACCGTAAGATGTTTTTTCTACATTTTCAGCAGGAAGTGGAGCAGCAAGGTCGTTTGTTGTTAGAGTAGGGCGACCTGTTCCGTTATTAAACCAACGTTTTGGCTGGTTGGTTCTATAAGGAATCTTTTGCAATCCAGCATTTTTAGCTGGTTCCACTGGTTTAGAAGGTTGCGGTTGTTCTGCAGGCTTAACCTCTGGTTGAGGGTTTTCTGCTGGTTTTGGAGATGGAACGGGTGTTTCAGCTGGTTTATTTTCAACCGGCTTGTTCTCAGCTGGTTTCGGCTGCACAGTTGGTTCAACTGTCTCCGCTGGTTTCGAAATTTCAGCAGGTTTTTCCGTTTCCGCTGGTTGCGGATCTTTAGGTGTTGGTTTTTCTTCTACTGGTTTATTTTTAGTGTAAATAAAATAGTAGCGAAAAAGATTATCTCCTTTACCATTTTTGTAGCCAGAACCACGCAAAGCATAAGCTGCATCATAACTGACTCTGACAACTTTTGGATCTGGGTCGATATCTGGATGATCTGCAGCTGATTTTACGACGTGGCTAAAAGTGTAGTCGGAGAATTTTTTTGCTGTTAGTATTCCATCTGCATCATCTTTATCGGTATCGAACCGTAATGATCTAACTGTTGCGTGTTCTGGACTATCAATCCTGGATTCAGTAGTGTATCCATATTTTTGGACACGATCAGCATCCAAGAAATCTGCTTGGACTTTGTATTCTCGATAAGTCCAGTCTGCTAAAGTAGGAAAGCCTTGCCCATTTGTTCCGGGAATTGGCGTGTTTAGAAGTTTATCAGCATCTATTCCAGAAAGAGCGTAAAGCTTTTGATTTGCTTCAGATACAATCTTGTCGTTCTCTTCTTTAGTCATAGACATGACTGCGCCAGCTTTGTATGCCAAATCTTCCGCCACCATCTTCTTCATCTCTTCAGAATCTGTTATAGGTTGTTCTGGTTCAGGCGTTATGATTGGTAGACCTGGCTCGGGTAGCTGATTGGTTGGATCGACGTTGTATTTTTTCTCGATCTCAGCATTTTTCTTGTCCTCTGCGATAGCCTCATCTGTTCCGTTTGCAAGAATGTTGCCCTCGGTCGAAGGTTTTTCGACAGGCGCGGGCTCTTCTACCGGCTTTTCAGCAGGTTTCGAAAATTCTTTGCCTGGCTTTGGCTTAGCGATTGGGTCGAGCATACTGAAATCAACCCAGCTACCATTAGGTTTTGGTGCAGGTGTTGGTTGAGCAACATTAGGTTTAGCAGCAACATTTGGCTGCGGCGCAACGTTTTCCTCGGCACGCACCAAAGTTGGCACGGCAGCACTAAGAGTTACAGCAGAGAAAGTGACAATACCTAGTTTAGTTAGTTTATTCATAATTTTTCCTCCTTGGGAATGTATAATTGCCTTTTTAGGCTTATAAAATAACAAAATCAACTTCCTTTCAAGACCACAAAAGCAAAATTTTGAGCCAACTCATTCTCTAAACATTTAATGTTCTTGATAGAAGCCTTAAATGAACCTTTATCCATTAACTGAACAATACAGCTATTACACTATTACATATCTTAATAATTTTTAAATTTTTTGTTACCATAAGCTCGCTAACTACTTTAGAGATAGGGAACTAAGTGTATCGCGTAACGACCGTTAAACGATACACAAAAAATACCAGTCTAATACAGGTTAAAAACACTGTTAAACTCGTATTTTTTAAATATTCATATTGTTGTTTTGACTGTTTCATCAAACGGTCGTTAATCGAAACAAATTTACAGCTTCATTCTACCATTTTTCCCTATTTTTAGCAATGATTTTCCGTTTTTTTTGACGATTGTTCGCCACTTTATTGCGTTCTAACACTTTATATAGGGTTGATGTAGAAATTTGTTCAGCTTTTGCAATATTACGTATGCTTATATTTGAATGTAGATATTTGTTAAGTATCCGCTCCTCCTTTTCTTTTGAAATCCGTTTTGCTCCTAATCTAACACCATTTTCCTTAGCTTTTCGAAGTCCTTCTTTTGTGCGAAACCTCAGATTTTCCAGCTCATTTTCTGCCACAAAGCCTAAAATGACGCAAAGTAACCTGCCAATAAGAGAGTCTGTTTCTAGTTTTTCATGCAAACTGACTAGCTGAATATGATATTCATTAAATTGTTCAATAAGTTCTAGTAGCTTAAACATAGATCGAGTCAGTCTATCTAACTTATAGATAGTGAAAGTAACCTGCTTGCCATCTTTCGAAAAGTCAGAGGCCAGTTTTAAGGCTTTTGTAAGTTCAGGACGAGTGTTATTTGCACCAGATTCCTTTTCTATAAAAAGTTTATCGCAATGTTTGAGAGCTTCGATTTGCACTTTCAATCCTAGGTCTTGCTTATGAGTAGATACACGGGCGTAGCCTATGTTGATAGTCTTTTGAGACATAAAAATCCTCCTGTTATCTTGATACAGAGGGATATTTTACTATGAATTTTAAAATAAGAAAAGACTTCAATTTCATAATCCCTATGAACTACACCCCAAAAGCTAGATTATTCTATCTAACTTTTTAGGGTGTACATAGATAGGGAAGGTGTAATTATAGGAGTTTTACTTGTCTCTTTGTATTACCAAATAATCACGCGCTCTTCTGGTGAACGCCACATTCCGTCACCTTCTTTGACATCATAGGTTGTAAAGAAATCGTCGAAGTTTGGTACTTGCACATTGACACGGAGTTTGGCTGGTGCGTGCACATCGACGCTAGCCAAAAGTTTCATAAATTCTGGACGACCTTTCATGCGCCAGATGCGACCGAAGTTGTAGAAGAATTCTTCTGCTGAGAAGTCTGCTTCTCTCTTAGCTGCTTCAAGCGCTGCTGCGATTCCTCCCAAGTCAGCCACATTTTCTGACACAGTCAATTTACCGTTGATGGTTGCTCCATAAGAATCCTGTCCATCAAATTGGTCAATGACTTTTTGTGTTTTCTCCTTGAAGGCAGCATAGTCGCTCTCTGTCCACCAATCCTTGAGGCTACCATTTTCGTCAAAGGAAGCTCCGTTGGTATCAAAGGCGTGGGAAATTTCATGGGCAATCACTGCCCCAATACCACCGTAGTTAGCAGAAGATGACTGATGCAAGTCATAGAAAGGCGCCTGTAAAATAGCCGCTGGGAAGACAATCAGATTCTTCTGTGGATTGTAGTAGGCATTGACCATGTGAGCAGGCATGCCCCATTCCTTGTAGTCTACAGGTTGGTTCCACTTGCTCCAACTGTGTTTGATTTCCACACGCGCAAAGGCTAGAGCATTGTCAAAAAGACTAGCAGTCTCATCCACTACCTTGTCTTTGTAGCGTGCTGGCAATTCTTCTGGATAACCGATATAAGGCTTGATGACATTGAGTTTGACGATGGCCTTGTCACGAGTTTCAGGAGTCAGCCAGTCATTCTTAGCCAAGCGTTCCTTATAGACATCAATCATGGTTGCCACTTTTTTCTCCACGTCCGCCTTAGCTTCTGGAGAGAATTTTTCATGGGCATACCAAAGACCTAAGGCTTGTTTGAAAGGACCTTGTGCTAGTTGATAAGCTGCCTTGACCTTGTCTTTGGCTTCTGGAACTCCTGAAAGGGCACGGCTGTAGGCACCAGACAAAACACGGATTTCTTCTGTTAAATAGCTGGTTGAAAGATTGACAACACTCAAAATCAAGGTTGCCTTGAGAAGAGGCCATGCCTCTTCACTATAGAATCGATCTGCTGCTTGCCAGAAACGTTCTTCGTCTACGATAACCTTGTCTGGCACTTGTCCAAGAACGGCTTGGAAGAAGTCATCCAAAGGTAGGGCAGGCGCGAATTTCTTGAAATCTTCGTAAGCATATGGATGGTAGAGTTTAGCATACTCTGAACTTTCTTCATTAGAAAGCACCACTGCTGCAACTCGGCGATCCAATTCTAGTCTTTTCTCTAGCAAGTCTTCAATTTCTGTATCAGAGAAATCATAAGCTTTGAGAAGATTTGCGCTAGTTTCTTTCCAAAGAGTCAAGAGCTCCTCACGCTGAGGATGGTCTTCTGCATAGTAGGTCGTGTCTGGCAGGATCGTGCTTGGAGCGCTAGCCCATAAAACGTTGATTCTGGCATCCATAAAGTCTGGCGATACACCAAAAGGAAGGAAGTTAGGTTTTCCTGCAAGTTCAAACTCTGCTAGTTTGGCAGTGAAATCTGCAAAAGTCTCCAATTCTTGGAATTCTTTAAGGAGTGGTAAGACAGGTGTGATACCGTCAGCTTCTCTCTTGTCAAAATCACGAACTAGGCGGTGGTATTTGACAAAGTTTGCCAAGATAGCATCCTCAGGCACCTCTTCTCCTGCCAACCACTTGTCTGTTGTCGCCAGCATCAAGTCTTCAATTTCCTGATCTAAATCAACAAAACCTCCCGTTTGAGACTTATCTGCTGGAATTTCAGCTGTCTGTTGCCATTCTCCATTGATAGCATCATAAAAATCATCTTGATAACGTGTCATCTTGTTCTCGCTTTCATTTGTATTTGTCTTTATCTTAACAAAAATCACTAGGGAATGCAATTAAAAATGAACTTTCCTTTTCTATCATTTTTCAGTTATTATTTCAATTTTTTAAAAATTTTTTAAAAATTCACAAAAAAATTAATTGTCTGAAAAATGAATTGACAAAAAATATATAAAATGATAAAATTCTATCTATCTCATAGCTTTGCTACTTGAAATTTAAATATTAGGAGGTAGATTTTATGCTTAAGCAAAAACGTGTTCATTCTGTAAGTATTGCAGGAATCGCAGTAGAAGGATAGTAATACTTTCTTCACCGAGGCTGGTAACTAGACTTTCTCTAGTTACCTTTTCTTTTAATTGATATAAGGAGATATAATGAATCTACTAAAAGCTCGTCCAAAACTAAAAAAGGCTTACCCAGTAGTATATAAAGACGGATCGGTCTATATAGGTGGGGTTGGAGAAATTACAGAATATGAAGACCCTAGCGGAGCTATTGAATACATGCTCAAAAAAATGGATGGAATTAATACCGTCGAAAAAATCATAAGAGAAGTTTCAGAAACCTACAGTGAACTATCACCATCTGATGTAATGGAAGCTATTGATGAAATCAGTAAAGAACGATTTATCGAGGATTTAAATCTTACTGGTTCTAAAATATTATCCAAGTATGAATTAGAACGTTATCACAGAAACATCAACTTTTTTTCATCTTACGCAACTTTAAGTGAAAATAAATATATTTCTCAAAAAAAATTAATTGATTCAAAAATTGGAATTATTGGATTAGGCGGATTAGGCTCTCACATTATATATGACTTAGCTGGCTTAGGTATAGGAGAAATAAAAGCTGTTGAATTTGATGTCGTTGATATATCTAATTTAAATAGACAAATTTTATATAACTTTGATGATATAGGAAAGAGTAAAGCAAGTATAGCAAAACAACGCATCTATGAATTTAATCCTCAAATAAAATTTACTGTTGAGGAAAAGAAAATCAATTCATCTGAAGATGTTGTTGAATCATTCCGAGGATTCGACTGCTTAATACTAGTTGCGGATAGACCTAAAATCAAACTAGCAAGATGGGTAAATGAAGCTATAGTAAAGCTGAATATTCCTTTATTTTGTGCAGGTTTAGAAGCGCAACGAGCCCTGCAATATACTATTATCCCCAAAATATCTGGATGCATAGATTGTTGGAGAAATACTATCCAAAAAGAACACCCTATTTCTCACCTAATCCTTGAAGAAAGAACTCGTTTAAATTTAGTTGGTGACAATACTGCCATAGCTCCTCTAGTATCTGTAGCAACTGGTATCATTTGTTCAGAAGTTACAAAATATATCACTGGTATCGGTGAATTAACTACTGTAGGCCAATTAAAATCTATAGATATGAATACAATGACTACAAAAATAGCCGAGCATTGGCATATAGATCCCAATTGTATAACCTGTCGTGGAGGTAATATTATTGAATAGAAATTACAAAATATTGTGGCTAACATTTCTTGTATCCAACTTTGGTGATTGGCTAAGAAAATTAGCTCTACCTTTGCTAGTATTTGAGAAAACAGGATCTCCATTTCATATGGCTACTCTATACGGTATTTCATTTTTACCATGGATTTTATTTTCTCTAGTAGGAGGTATATTAGCAGATAAATTCAAAAAAGTATATATCATTTCAATATGTCATTTAATCTCATTAGTCATTCTAAGTTTGCTAATAATATCTTTTAAAAATGATAATATACTCTTACTCTTAATTTATATTTTAACCTTCCTGCTCTCCTCTACAGAGCCATTAGTCCACCCAGCATTTCAAAGCTTGTTACCACAGATTGTAACAGACAATCAGCTATCAAAAGCCAATTCAGGAATCCAACTTATTGACAATACATTAAATCTTATTGGTCCTATGATTAGTGGTTCTGTTCTATTACTTATTAATCCAGCTAAAGTTTTATGGGTCAATGCTCTTACCTTTTTAATTGCCAGCCTATTAATTCTCTGCATAAAAACTCCAGAAAATACACTAGTAAATATCTCTAAAAAAGAGAGTCTTTCTAAAACAATATCTATTGGTTTGCACTATGTAAAAAATGATAAAATCATCCTAAGTGGAGCTATTCTTTTTTTTGGAACAAACTTTGGCATTCATATATTTCAGGCCAACTTAGTTTACTATATTACAGATGTTCTAGGCTATACCTCCTTTCACTATGGATTAATACTCTCAATAGCTGGTGTAGGAGCTATATTAGGTGCTATTCTTGCCCCTGAATTAATTAAAAAGTTTAGATATGGAAAAATCCTCTCCATCAGTACAATGCTAGCTGGTCTATCTACTATGTTGCTATCAATTAACACAAACTATATATATATGGGAGTATTTTTAGGTTTGAGTAATATGTTTGGCAATATCAATGCCATTACATATTTTACGTTACGACAAAAAGTTGTCAAAAAAGAAATGTTGGGACGTGTTGTTAGCATTACTAGAATGATCTCATTTGCTTCTATCCCCTTAGGAGCATACCTTGGAGGGATACTTGTTTCACATAACTTAACTATCATAAGTATTCTAATATTAGCAGGTACTATAAGATTTCTTGCAGGGGGATTTAGTTACTTTAGTCCATTAACCAAAAGTAAAAACTATTGATGTTTAAAGTGTGATATACTTATTCAAAATAATTCATCAAAGAATCGCTCATACTCAACAAAAATCAAAGGGTAAACTAAGGGGTTATCCATGGATAGATTAAAACACTTTTTGAAGTACAGATAGTAAATCTAATTAAAGAATCTTTAAAATCATAAAAACGCATAATATCAGGTGTATAAACCTTGAGATTATGCGTTTTATTAGACCTCCTACTAAATATATAGCAAAATAGAGTTAGTTGGAGCTGGAGTAGTACAATGCTGCTTCTAAGGCATTTTTATAATTTACTTTGAATTTCTAACAATGTTTTAAAAAACTCGGTGGACTATTCCAAATTCAATCCACTATATATTATATTGATTCCCTTGTGTGATGTGTAAAGATTTTTTAATGACTTATTTTAATTTTTTCAAAAATTAACTTGACTTAATTTTTTTTTTAATGTATATTAAGAGACAGGAGGAATATAAGTTTATGATACGTATCGAAAACCTCAGTGTCTCCTACAAAGAAACGTTGGCACTTAAGGATATTTCACTAGTGCTCCAAGGACCAACAATTATCGGTATCATTGGTCCTAACGGTGCTGGGAAATCAACACTATTAAAAGGTATGCTGGGAATTATCCCACATCAAGGTCAGGCATTTCTCGATGACAAGGAAGTTAAAAAATCCTTACACCGAATTGCCTATGTCGAACAAAAAATCAATATCGACTACAACTTTCCCATCAAGGTCAAGGAATGCGTCTCTCTAGGACTCTTTCCCTCTATCCCTCTCTTTCGAAGTTTAAAGGCTAAACATTGGAAGAAAGTGAAAGAAGCCCTTGAAATCGTCGGCCTAGCTGACTACGCTGAACGGCAAATCAGTCAACTGTCTGGAGGTCAATTCCAGCGGGTCTTGATTGCCAGATGTTTGGTACAGGAAGCCGACTATATCCTCTTGGATGAACCCTTTGTTGGGATTGACTCTGTCAGTGAGGAAATCATCATGAATACGCTGAGAGATTTGAAAAAAGCTGGGAAGACGGTTCTCATCGTCCACCACGACCTCAGCAAGGTTCCCCACTACTTCGATCAAGTCTTGCTTGTCAATCGAGAAGTGATTGCCTTTGGTCCAACCAAAGAAACCTTTACCGAAGCCAATCTCAAAGAAGCTTACGGTAATCGACTCTTTTTCAATGGAGGTGACCTATGATTGCAGAATTTATCGATGGATTGCAAAAATTCCATTTCCTACAAAATGCCTTGATAACAGCTATTGTCGTCGGGGTCGTAGCTGGAGCTGTAGGATGTTTCATCATTCTACGCGGGATGTCACTCATGGGAGATGCCATTTCACATGCTGTCTTACCAGGTGTAGCCCTCTCCTTCATCTTGGGCCTTGACTTCTTTATCGGAGCCATTGTCTTTGGACTGCTAGCTGCCATCATCATTACCTATATCAAGGGAAACTCGATTATCAAAAGCGATACCGCCATCGGCATTACCTTTTCTTCTTTCTTAGCCCTCGGTATCATCTTGATTAGTGTCGCTAAAAGTTCAACTGACCTTTTCCATATTCTTTTTGGTAATATCCTAGCCGTCCAAGATACGGATATGTTTATTACTATGGGTGTGGGGGCAGCCATTCTCTTGTTGATCTGGATTTTCTTCAAGCAACTCTTGATAACATCCTTTGATGAACTCTTGGCTAAAGCCATGGGAATGCCTGTCAATTTCTATCACTACCTTCTCATGGTACTCTTGACTCTCGTGTCTGTGACAGCCATGCAAAGTGTCGGAACTATCCTGATTGTAGCCATGCTGATTACCCCAGCTGCAACTGCTTATCTGTATGCTAATAGTCTGAAAAGTATGATTTTCCTTTCCTCAACCTTTGGAGCGACTGCTTCAGTTTTGGGACTCTTTATCGGCTATAGCTTTAACGTTGCGGCAGGTTCTAGTATCGTGCTCACAGCTGCTAGTTTCTTTCTCATTAGCTTCTTTATCGCTCCAAAACAACGATATTTGAAACTAAAAAATAAACATTTGTTAAAATAAGGGGCAAAGCCCCAATAAATTGGAGGATCTAATGAAAAAATTAGGTACATTACTCGTTCTCTTTCTTTCCGTTATTGCTCTTGTAGCATGTGCTAGTGGAAAAAAAGAGGCAGCTTCTGGTCAAAAACTAAAAGTTGTTGCTACAAACTCAATCATCGCTGATATTACTAAAAATATTGCTGGTGACAAAATTGATCTTCATAGTATCGTTCCGATTGGGCAAGACCCACACGAATACGAACCACTTCCTGAAGATGTT
This sequence comes from Streptococcus sp. 339, assembly GCF_013277285.1. Classification (NCBI taxonomy): domain Bacteria; kingdom Bacillati; phylum Bacillota; class Bacilli; order Lactobacillales; family Streptococcaceae; genus Streptococcus; species Streptococcus sp. 339. The sequence goes on from NZ_VMMR01000006.1 coordinate 31,847, forward strand.
AAGAAAACTTCTGAGGCAGACCTCATTTTCTATAACGGTATCAACCTTGAAACAGGTGGCAATGCTTGGTTTACAAAATTGGTAGAAAATGCCAAGAAAACTGAAAACAAAGACTACTTTGCAGTCAGCGAAGGGGTTGAAGTTATCTACCTTGAAGGAAAAAATGAAAAAGGTAAAGAAGACCCACACGCTTGGCTCAACCTTGAAAATGGGATTATCTTTGCTAAAAATATCGCCAAACAATTGAGCGCCAAAGACCCTAACAACAAAGAATTCTATGAAAAAAATCTCAAAGAATATACTGATAAGTTAGACAAACTTGATAAAGAAAGTAAGGGTAAATTTAATAAGATCCCTGCTGAAAAGAAACTCATTGTAACCAGCGAAGGAGCATTCAAATACTTCTCTAAAGCCTATGGTGTCCCAAGTGCCTACATCTGGGAAATCAATACTGAAGAAGAAGGAACTCCTGAACAAATCAAGACCTTGGTTGAAAAACTTCGCCAAACAAAAGTTCCATCACTCTTTGTAGAATCAAGTGTGGATGACCGTCCAATGAAAACTGTTTCTCAAGACACAAACATCCCAATCTACGCACAAATCTTTACTGACTCTATCGCAGAAGAAGGTAAAGAAGGCGACAGCTACTACAGCATGATGAAATACAACCTTGACAAGATTGCTGAAGGATTGGCAAAATAATCTAGATATTAGTTCTATCTCTAGCTAAAAAAATCGTTTATAAGAATAAAGATTTCTTAAATCAGTACGAACGAAGTGAGTTTTTACCAGATATTTCTCACTGTAGTGGTATCCTAGATAAGAACTTTGATCTTATCTAGGACGGAATTTTTGAGACCTAAGGCTCAAAAATTAGGGATGAAATTCCGAAGGAAGTTGCTCCCGTCCGCACTACCTTCGAGAAATATCAAATAGATAAAAAATCTGAAAAACGTCATTCTTTCCGAATTGACGTTTTTTCTATGCCCACATTTCCAGTCAAATCATTGGAAAATTCTAACTGTTTTAGCTAAAATGGAAGAAAAAAGATTGGAGTATCCTATGGTAACTTTCCTCGGAAATCCTGTGAGCTTTACAGGTAAACAACTACAAGTCGGTGACAAGGCACTTGATTTTTCACTCACTACAACAGACCTTTCTAAAAAATCTCTAGCTGATTTTGATGGGAAGAAAAAAGTCTTGAGTGTCGTGCCTTCTATCGATACAGGCATCTGCTCAACTCAAACGCGTCGTTTTAATGAAGAACTGGCTGGACTGGATAATACGGTTGTCTTGACTGTTTCAATGGACCTCCCTTTTGCCCAAAAACGTTGGTGTGGTGCTGAAGGTATTGAAAATGCCATCATGCTCTCAGACTATTTCGACCATTCCTTTGGACGTGACTACGCCCTCTTAATCAATGAGTGGCACCTATTGGCACGCGCAGTCTTTGTCCTCGATACTGACAATACGATTCGCTACGTTGAATATGTGGACAATATCAACTCAGAACCAAACTTCGAAGCCGCAATTGCAGCTGCTAAAGAACTATAGAAAAAAATCCTCTGTCACAAAGAGTTCCCTGCTCTTTGAAACGGAGGATTTTTGAATACTAGTAAATAAAAGTTCAATCAGATAAAAACAACGTAAGCGCGTCATAACAAGGTATCTATCATTCATGGAAGACCTCCTGTATACTATTAGTAAAGTAAAACTATTGGAGGATATTTAAATGCCACAACCTATTGTTCCTGTAGAGATTCCACAATCTCGTCGTTTTGATTCTAAAAAGAGAAATGATATTCTGCTTAAAATTCGTATTGGCAAGCTTGAAGTAAGTTTTTTTCAATC